>JBBITV010000373.1:0-4329 GCA_037440585.1 Chloroflexota bacterium | reverse complement strand
TCAACCGCTCCAGGTGCACTTGAGTTGGCGCTTCCAGGTTTACCGAGACGCGGTCGGCGAGTTGCAGCGCGCGCTCGATGCTGGCTGGGCTGGTGTGGGGCATGAGCTTAAGATGGATGTAGCCGCGAAAGCCATATTTGGTGCGCAGGACTTCGGCGGTAGCAACCATGCGTTCCTGGGCGTAGTCGTGCTTGCCAATGACACCGGAGCTGAGGAACAGCCCTTCGACCAGGTGGCGCCGGTACAGGTCGTCAAAGGCGCGGGCGAGCTCATCGGGCGTAAAGGCGACGCGCCGATAATCCCGGCCGCGGCGCATCGGGCAGTAGTAGCAATCTTTCTCGCATGCGTTGGTCTGTAGGATCTTGAGCACAGGGATCGCTCGCCCGTCCGGGCGCAGGACGGGGGTGATCCAGTGCCGAAGGTCGTCCGGGCGGCGCCGGGCGGGATGAGAAGTACAGGTTTCGCAGCTTTCGAAAGCTGCGTCCTGGGCCAGCAATTCAAGCTTATCAGCGGCATCCATACACACCCATTATAGAAACATTTGTTCGGGTTGTCAAATTGATTAGCCGTCGTCCAGAGGTGGTCGTTTGGACAAAATAGGCCATTTGGGTGTACAATCAGGAAAACACTGAGAATTGCCTGGGAAAGACCACGTGTCATCTGAACTGCCCCGTCTCTATGAACGTCCCTGGGCTGCCTCTCGGCATGGACTCCGAGAATTCTTCATCGAGCACGAAAAGGCGGTCCAACGTGCATCAGAGATCCTGCCCGGCGCTCTAACCTGGTTTCTGATTACCGCTCCCATTTGGGCATCCACGTTCGCCGCACCGCTGGTCGCCGTGCTGGCTGTTCTTTTCGAGGCGTACTGGCTCTACCTGGGCTGCCGGCTGACCATCTTCGGCGTCCTGGGTTGGCGGCGGATGCGAGCTACAGCCCTGGTGGACTGGCGTGCGGCGTACGAACAGGCGCGGAGGCAGGGCCGCGCGTTCCTGCTCTGGCACGCGGTGCATCATCTCGTGATCGTGCCGAATTATTCCGAACGTGTTGATAAGCTGCGCCAGACCCTGACTGGCCTGGCTAACCAGGTGAATGCGAAGACCCAGTTGTCGGTCGTGTTGGCGATGGAGGGGCGCGAGCCGAGCGCGGAAACCAAGGCCCAGCAATTGCTTCGTGAGTTCGAGGGGCGTTTTGCTCACTTGTTCTACACAGTTCATCCAGCGGAATTGCCGGGCGAGGTCGCCGGCAAATCCTCGAACGAAGCCTGGGCCGCACGTTGGGCCAAGGCCAGGCTAGTGGACGAACTCGGCTATGACTTGCGCCACCTCACCGTGAACAGTTGTGACGCCGATTCGATACTTCACCCACGTTACTTTGAATCTTTGACCTACCACTTCGCAACCGATCCCGATCGCTACCGGCGCTTCTGGCAGGCGCCTATGTTGTTTTACCGCAACACCTGGCAGGTGCCGTCCCTGGTGCGCGTGGCGAGTGGCCTGAACGGCCTGGTCTATCTGGCCTACCTGGCCGATCCGCGCCGAACCCTCTTTCCCCTTTCAACCTACAGTCTTAGCCTCCAACTGGCCGACACGGTGGGCTACTGGGATACCGATGTCATCCCGGAAGACTGGCACATGTTTCTTAAATGTTATTTCCACCAACGCGGCCTGGTCAAGCTAATCCCGATTTATCTGCCTATCCAAAGTGAAGCGCCACGGGCGTCGAGCTACTTTGGAACCCTCTTGAATGCGTATCACCAGATCCAGCGACATGCCTGGGGGGCAAGCGACATTGCCTATACCCTGCGCCAGTGCGTACTGCACCCGGAGATTTCCGTGAGTCGCCGGCTGAAGCGGCTATGGGCGGTGGCCGAACATCACCTGCTATGGTCGACGACCTGGTTCCTGTTGACTCTGGGCATTAACGCACCGGCTATGCTGAACCCGGCCTTCGCGCGTTCTGTGTTGCACCAGGACCTCGGCCAGATTGCCAGCTTGCTCTTCAACGTGGCTGCCGTGATGCTACTGACCCTGGCGATCCTGGAGACACGGCTACGGCCACCCCGCCCGGCGTCGGCACCGTGGTGGCGCACAGGAACCATTTATCTGCAATGGCTGTTATTGCCGGTTGCGGGCCTGGTGCTGGGCACGCTGCCTGCCATCCATGCACAAACGCGCCTGATGCTTGGCCATAACCTGGCCTATCGGGTGACAGAAAAAGTATAGGGAAGTGACTGTCGAGTTAGTCACTCAAAACCTAAAAGGGAGATCACTATGACACAGCAGCCTCGTCGCAAAATCCGAGTCGGAGTCATCTTCGGCGGGCGTTCCGCTGAGCACGACGTCAGCCTGGCTTCGTCGCGAGGGATCATGAATGCCCTCGATCCCGAGAAGTACGAGGTTGTCCAGATCGGCATCACCCGGGAGGGCCGCTGGATCACTTCGGGTAACGCCTGGCAGGCGCTCAAGGCCGGCGAGAGCGCAGATGCGGTACCGGCGGCGCTGCTCGGCGACCCGTCGCAGCGGGCGCTGATGCGCCTTGACGATCGTACCCAGTCCATGACCGTCACGCGCCTGACCGAGCTGGACGTGGTGTTTCCCGTGCTGCACGGCACATATGGCGAGGACGGGACCGTCCAGGGCCTGCTGGAACTGGCTGATTTACCCTACGTCGGGCCGGGGGTGGTGGGGTCAGCGGTCGGGATGGACAAGTCCATCATGAAAGCAGTCTTCCAGGCGCATGGCTTGCCGGTGGTGCCCTGGCTGCTCTTCCTGCGCCGCGATTGGGAGCGCGATCCCGAGGGCGTCATGGCCCGGATCGAGTCGCCGTTGCCCTACCCGATGTTTGTCAAGCCGGCCAACCTGGGTTCCAGCGTCGGGGTGAGCAAGGTCCATGACCGCACCGAATTGCCCGGTGCCATCACCTTGGCCGCCCGCTACGACCGTAAGTTCATCGTTGAGCGCGGGGTCGATGCCCGCGAGATCGAAGTGAGCATCCTGGGCAACGACGATCCTATCGCCTCGATCCCGGGCGAAGTCGTCCCGGCCCAGGAGTTCTACAACTACTTCGCCAAGTACCACGATGACAAAACCGGCCTGCTCATCCCGGCGCCTATCCCGCCCGAGGTGGCCGAGCGCGCGCGGGCGCTGGCTATTGCAGCGTACAAGGCTATCGATTGCGCCGGCCTATCCCGCGTCGATTTTCTGATGGATCGCCACACCGGTGAACTGTGGGTCAACGAGGTCAACACCATTCCAGGCTTCACCCCGATGAGCATGTACCCGAAGATGTGGGAGGCCACGGGGATCTCCTACTCGGAACTGGTCGAGCGGTTGATTGACCTGGCGTTCGAGCGATACGAGGAGAAAAGGAAGACCGATACATCTTTTCAGCCGGGTTAGACCGTAGATGACAAACATATCGTGATCTCAGTCCAAACATGATTTATCTCGAAGACCTTCTTGAATCCACCCAGGGTCAGCTATGCGGCCCTGTCTACACCCGCACCTTCGCCAATTTCTGCTTCGACTCTCGGCGCATCCAGCCAGGAGAGCTTTTTCTGGCCGTCAAGACCGAACGCGGCGACGGCCACGACTTCGTACTGGACGCCTGCCGCGACGGCGCCACCGGAGTGTTGTGCGAGCGCCCCGTCGATGTGAGCCGGTTTGCTGCCACCTGTATTGTTGTCCCGGATACGCAGCGCACCTTGCAAGATTGGGCGCGCTTCATCCTGGCCAAGTATGGCACCCAGGTGGTGGGCGTCACGGGGAGTGTCGGTAAGACCAGCACGAAAGAAGCCGTCGCAGCGGTGCTCGGCGCGCGCTTCGAGGTGTTTAAGAACCGCGCTAGTTTCAACGGCCGTTTTGGCTTGCCCATCGCCCTGGGTGAATTGCGACCGGATGCCGAGATCGCTGTGTTGGAGATGGCTGCCGACGGCTTCGGCGAGATTGCCGAGCTGGTTCGCATGGCGCCGCCACGGGTAGGCATCGTCACTTCCGTTCAACCGGTGCATCTGGACACCTTCGGCACCTTGGACGCCATCGCCTCGGAAAAGGCCCACCTGCTCGAAGCTCTGCCAGCCGACGGCCTGGCCGTGCTCAACTACGACGATCCGCGCGTGCGGGCGATGGCGCGCCGGACAAAGGCTTCGGTCGTGACCTATGGCTTTGATCCTGGCGCCGACCTGGTGGCAACGAATGTCACCGTCGACTGCGACGGGACTGTTTTCAAGATGCGCCGCCAGCACCTGGGCGTGCTGGTCGACCAGGTGGAGCTGCGGCTGCCGTTGTTGGGCCGGCACCAGGCATACGTCGCGCTGGCGGCGACGGCGGT
>JBBITV010000372.1:0-4357 GCA_037440585.1 Chloroflexota bacterium | reverse complement strand
ACACGCCCGGGCGCAACGCCGTGGCCGTGCCCGAATTGACGATTGGCTTGATGCTGGCGCTGGCTCGCAAGATCCCGGCTGCCCATGCGATGATCTGCGCCGGGCAATGGCAGAGTGCTGTGGACAACCTGACCCACTGGCAGGGCGTCGAGTTGTGCGGTAAGACAGTTGGCCTGATCGGTTACGGGGCTGTCGGACGCGCGGTGGCCAGGCGACTGGCGGCATTCGAGATGCACGTCCTGGCTTATGATCCTTACGTGGAACTCAAAACTCCAAATTCCAAAGTCGAAACCCAGTTTGTCGCTCTGGACGACCTGTTGCGCCAGTCGGACTTGGTAAGCCTGCATTGCCCTCTCAACGACGAGACACGCGGGCTGATCGGCGCGCGGGAACTGGCGCTGATGAAGCCATCAGCTTACCTGGTCAACACGGCACGCGCCGCCATCGTGGACGAGGCGGCTTTGCAGACTGCGCTGCGTGAACATCGCATCGCGGGGGCCGGCCTGGACGTGCATCTCATCGAGCCGTTGCCGCCCAATTCGCCCTGGTTACAGTTGGACAACCTGGTGCTGACGCCACACCTCGGCGGGGCGACACCCGACGTCGTGCGCCATCACTCGGAGATGATCGTGGCCGATATTGAACGCTGGCTGCGCGGCGAGCGACCAGCTAACCTGATTTTAGATTTTGGATTTTGGATTTCAGATCTGGGCAATGAGACCGATGACAATCCAAAATCCAAAATCTAAAATCCAAAATATCAATGCGGTCCGTATCCTGGCTCTCGACGCCGGCACCAGCGCCGGACGGGCGATGCTCGTGGACGGTCGCGGTAACGCGCTGGCCGAAACCGTTCGGCCCTGGCGTTACCAGATGGCGGCTGAAGCTGCACCGTGGGGCCGGCAATTTGACCCGGAACGATTTTGGGACACGATCTGTGAGGCTGCCCAGGAGGCGCTGGCCACTGCTGGCCTGGACGACGTAGCCGCCATCGCTGCCACCGGCCAACGCCAGGCAACGGTCTTCCTGGACGGCCAGGGGCGCGAGTTGTACGCCGGGCCGAATGTGGACCTGCGCGCGGTGTTTGAAGGCACGCGCTTGCTCAACGAGCAGGGCGCACGCATCCACGCTATCACCGGTCATCTACCCCCCATGCTGTTTGCCAGCGCACGTTGGCTGTGGTTTCAACAGCACCGGCCCGAAGTGTGCCAGCAGACTGCGCGCCTGCTTATGATGGGTGACTGGTTGACGGGGCGGCTGTGCGGCCAGGCCATGAGCGACCCGACGAACGCCGCCGAGTCGGGCTTGTTTGACGTCACGGCACTGGCCTGGTCAGACGAATTGTTGGCTGCCGTGCAGGTGCCACGCCATATTCTGCCACAAGTCGTGCCGGCTGGGACGGTCGCCGGCCGGCTCAGCTCTCCAACGGCTGAATCACTTGGCCTGCGCGCTGGTGTGCCGGTCGTGGTGGCCGGCGCCGATACCGCATCCGGCTTGTTGGGGATGAATGTCACCCAGCCTGGGCAGATTGGCTTGGTCGCTGGCTGGAGCGCGCCGGTGCAGATGGTGACCTCCGAGCCCACTTTCGATCCGCGGCAAGCGTTGTGGACGACATGCTCGGTGATGGATAGACAATGGGTACTGGAAGGCAACCTGGGACCGGCCGGCGCGGCCCATCGTTGGGTGGGCGATCTGTTCTTGCCAGGCGATGATTACGCTGCGCTGGATGAGCTGGCGGCCACAGCACCGGCCGGTGCGGGCGGGGCTTTGGCCTTCCTGGGTCCACGCATTGCTGACTATAACAGCCCGCAATTGTTGTGGGGTGGTGTGTTATTCCCCCAGGCCAGCGATCTGTGGCCGGTAGGGCGCGCTGAACTGATCCGCGCCGCCCTGGAAAACATCGCGTTTGCAGTTAAGGCGAATCTGGAACGGATTGAGGCTGTTTATAGCGCGCAGCACAGTGCGCCTTGTGGCGCTGAAGCGCTCACTACGGACCCGTTGATTCACCTGGGCGGGGGGCTCTCGCACAGCCGGTTGTTTGCCCAGATTGTGGCCGACGTGCTGGGGCGACCGGTGCAGACGTCTGCTATCGCCTCAGTCAGCGCGCTGGGCGCGGCCATGTGCGCAGCCACCGGTATTGGCGAGTATTCCAGTCTGGCCGAGGCTGCCCAGGCGATGAGTTGCAGCGGCGAGCTTTGCACGCCGGACCGGGTGGCTCAGGCGGAGTACCTGGATGCGTATGAGCGTTGGTTAGAGGCCTATCGAGGTCTGGAAACATTGAGCGCGCAGTTACACTGACCGCGCAATCTCTGGATGAACTGCAAAGAGCGCAATACCGTATAACCTGCTTATTAAATTCGTCCGCGTTTGTCTGCGTTTGTCCATGTCCAATCGGTTTGGTGGCGCCAGGAGGCCGCGTTATGGAATACGAAATCATACGGGCGGAAGTGCTGCGTACGGCGCAAGCGATGTTGGCCTGCGGGTTGACAGTGGGAGACAGCGGCAACGTGAGCGCTCGAGTTCCCAGCGTGGACCGGCTGTTGCTGGCCATCACCCCGCATGGACGCTATTACGACACACTCGCGCCGGAGGACATTGTGGTGGTAGATGAGGAGGGTGAGCCGGTGGCCGGTGATGGCATCCCCTCGGCCGAGTTGTTCTTGCACGCGGCGGTGTACCGGGCACGACCTGACGTAGGCGCGGTGATTCATGCCCATCCACCTATGGCCAGCGCGGTCGCCGTAGTGGGGCGGCCTATCCCCCCCATCCTGGAAGACCAGATGATTTTCTTGGGCGGCCAGATTGAAGTGGCCCGGCACGCCATGACCGGCAGTCCTGAATTGGTGGAAGTAGCTGTAGACGCACTAGGCGAACGCAATGCCTGCCTGTTGGCCAATCACGGCGCGTTGAGCGTGGGGCGAGATTTGCGCGCGGCGCTGTGCGCCTGCCAATATTTAGAAAAGCTATCACAGGTTTTCTTGTCTGCCATGCTGATTGGCCAGGTCAATGTCTTGCCGCGAGACATAGTAGAGGCCGAGACAGCATTCTTTAGAATGCGAGGTTAAACATGGTTTCAGTGCCAGGGTTTCTACTCAAGCGACTGTACGTCAAAGGAAGCTTGAAGCCGACTGCCGACGGCTTTGAGTTTCGTGTACACAATCAGCTTGGATCGGGCTATGCAACCCAAATGCTTCCGGTCACGCTGGATGGGCAAAGTTTTCCGTTAGAGGAGTCCTATTTTCAGCACGATGATGGACACGAGATCCCTTTCACCCAGGTAGGCGCCGACCAGCCGTTCACCCTGGAAGTGGGCAAGACCTTGACCATCGGTGTGCATCACGCCAGGCTTGAGCCTGGTCCCCATAAGATAGGCATGGGGTTTGTCGTACCGGCCATTGGGCGGCTCAGCTTTGAGGTCTCCGACGTGGCGTGAGAAGGTACACCCGCGCGCTCACTGTACCGGTCTAACTCAAAGACCATTCCCCGTCCCGCGCGATGAGCGCTGCACCGAGGGCGCCGATGATCTGCGGCTCGTCGGGGATGATTAACTTCTCACCCAGTTCACTCTCCAGGGCTCGCACCGCGCCGACGTTCTTGGCGACACCCCCAGCGAAGGCTATCGGCGGTACCAGGCCGACGCGCTTGACCATCGCGCCCACACGCCTGGCGATGGCACGGTGCAGCCCGGCCACGATGTCGCGGCGCTCTACACCCTCGGCCACCAGGCTGATGACTTCTGACTCGGCAAAGACAGTGCACATACTGGAGATGGCGACCGGCTGCCTGGATTGGAGCGACAGGCGGGCCATCTCGGGTAGCTCGAGTTGTAGAGCGCGGGCCATCACTTCGAGAAACCGCCCCGTGCCGGCGGCGCATTTGTCGTTCATGGCAAAGTCAAGGGCCTTACCTTTGGGGCTCACGGAGACGACTTTGCTGTCTTGGCCGCCAATGTCAATAACTGTACGAACGTCCGGGTAGAGACAGTGGATGCCCCGGGCATAGCAAGAGATTTCGGTGACCTGCCGGGCAGCGTAATCAATGGCGATACGCCCATAGCCCGTGGCCACCATCGGGCCAAGTTGTTCGCGGCTCAGAGCAGTGCGAGCCAGTGCCTCCGCCACAGCCAGGTCAGCCGCGCGGCGGCTGTTGTAGCCCGTGTCCACAATCGAATAGGCGAGGATCTTATCGCCATCGAGGATGACTACTTCACTGGACGTGGAGCCCACGTCAATGCCCACGCTGAACATGGCCGCCTCCTCACGAACAAGCTCAAATCGTCTCTAGAAACGCCTCGATGCGGGTGCGCAGGGGCCCCATCTGCAAATTGGCCGGGTCAATTGCGTCGCCGTCAATCTGC
>JBBITV010000371.1:0-4359 GCA_037440585.1 Chloroflexota bacterium | reverse complement strand
AGATGGTCCGGGTGAAGATCCCGTATGGGTCCCTCACTGCTGCACAACTGGAGCGCCTGGGGGAGATCGCCGAGACTTTCGCCCGGGGGATTGGGCACATCACCACTCGCCAGGATGTCCAGTTCTACTGGGTGCCCCTGGGCCAGGTTCCTGAAGTGCTACGCCGCCTGGCCGAGGTGGGACTGACTACCCGCGAGGCTTCTGGCAACGTGGTCCGCAACGTGACGGCCTGCCCGCTGGCGGGAGTGTGCGCCACCGAAATCTTTGACGTCACGCCCTACGCCGCCGCCCTGTCGCGCTATCTGTTGCGCAATCCGGTCTGCCAGGCCTTGCCGCGCAAGTTCAAGATCGCCTTCTCAGGCTGTGCCACGGACTGTGCCGTGGCCGGCATCCACGACATTGGTGCCCTCCCTGTCATTCGAGAAGAGAGCGGGGTGGTCCGGCGGGGGTTCCGGCTGTACGTGGGCGGCGGGCTGGGTCCGGTCCCGCGGGCGGCCCACCTGCTGGAGCCGTTCACGCCGGCCGAAGACCTGATCCTGACCGCGGTTGCCATCCTGCGCGTCTTCGACCGGCTGGGCAATCGGCGCAACAAGGCCCGGGCACGCCTGAAGTTCCTCGTCGAAGAGTTGGGAATCGAGGAGTTTCGCCGGTTGGTCTTCGAAGAACGACGGGTAGTCTGGGCCGCCTGGCCTGGCAGCCTACCGCCGGTGCCGGAGGTCGGGGAGCCAGCCCCGGTGTCGGGCGCGGGCGTGTATCCTCCCAACGGACCGGTGCCGGCCGGATTTGAAGTCTGGCGAGAGAGCAACGTGGTCGCCCAAAAGCAGGCCGGCTTCTATGTGGCCTACGTGACTGTAGCTGGCGGCGACCTCAGCACTGACCAGTTCCGCGCCCTGGCCGCCCTCGTGCGATGTTTCCCTGGGATCGAGCCGCGCACGACGAACACCCAGAACGTAGTCTTGCGTTGGGTACGGGAGACCTGGCTACCGGGTCTCTACGCCGCCCTGGACTCAGCAGGATTGGGCCGGCCGGGCGTGCACGGCATCGGCGACGTCGTGGGCTGCCGGGGGGCAGACACTTGTATCCAGGCCGTCACCTACGCCCATCGCCTGGCGCTAGAGTTGACCCGGCAATTCGCCCAGCATCCTGAGCTGGCCTTGGCCGAGGATCTGAAAGGGGTCACTATCAAGATCAGCGGTTGCCCCAACTCGTGCGGCCACTATCATATCGCGACCATCGGCTTGTGCGGTGCGGCTCGCAAGGTGGGCGACCGCCAGGTGCCCCACTACCAGCTTCTGCTGGGGGGCGAGGTGGAGGATGGACAGGTCACTTTTGCTCAGCCGGTCATGCGCATCCCGGCCCGGCGCGTCCCGGAGGCCATCTTCCGACTGATCGAGCTGTACCGGGCCGAGCGCGCCGAAGGGGAGTCGTTCCTGGACTGGATCAAGCGGAAGGAGGTGGAGGGCAGCGAATACTGAAGACAGACGCCTGAGATTCACTGGGAGTAACTGCTCAGCCGTAGGCAGATATGACAACGAATCACGGGGATTAACCGAATTCTTGGACTCCCATTCGGTAAATCCTTGAGGTTCGCTGTCATATTTGCCTGGGCAGCACACTTGGCCTGAGCAGTTACCACTGGGAAAGTTCCATGATTGAAAATGTTGGAGGTGTGTCATGCTTCAGACAGCCATGGTCATCGAGAGACCTGCCCAGACGAAACGTCGGGAGAATGGTCTGGTACAAGCGGTGCGAGAGGTTCTGGCCAACCTGGCCCAGCTTCCACCCTACGAGGAGGCCCCCGAACTATATTGCGACTGGGGCGAGGAGAGGGAGTTTAAGGTCCAGGTGGGCCAGGGCGAGTGCGCCCAATGATGGGTAGAGAGATAAGACAGGGGGAGGGACACATGAAAGAGATGTTCAAGACCGAAGACTGGTGGGCCCTATGGATCGGCCTTTTCGTGTTCGTGCTCTCGTTGTTTGCCATCGCCGGCATTGACCTCCTGGGCTGGGGGGTGGCGACCAGCGTGTGGCTGGATCTCGCCAGGGCCATGTCCCCCGTGTCCAAGGCGTACGCGGGCCTGCCGGGAGTCGCCAGCCTGATCCTGACCTATCTGTTCATGCTGGTCATCATGAGCGTCGGTGCGAAGGTGCTGAAGCTGGACCTGAAGAAGTTTGCCATCGGGTTTAGCCTCATCTTCTGGATCAGCTACATCTCCTGGCTGATTGGCAACTACGCCTACGTCGCCGCCACCCCGGACAAGTTGGCGGCGTTCAAGATTCCCTGGTCCTTGGGCCTGACGGGAGAAGCCGGGTTCATCGTCGCCCTGCTGGCGGGGCTGATCATCGGCAACTTCTTCCCACGGGTTACCGCTTACCTGAAGGAGGCAACCCGGCCCGAGTGGTACATTAAGACAGCCATCGTGATCCTGGGGGCCTCACTGGGTGTTCAGGCAGCAGGCGCGACCGGCCTGGCCACGGCCATCATGTTCCGGGGGTTTGCGGCCATCATCGAAGCCTACCTGATCTACTGGGCCCTGGTCTACTTCGTCGCCCGGAAGTTCTTCAAGTTTAGCCGAGAGTGGGCGGCGCCCCTGGCTTCGGGTATCTCCATTTGCGGCGTGTCAGCCGCCATCGCCACCGGGGCTGCCATCAAGGCGCGGCCGGTCGTGCCGATCATGGTGTCCTCGTTGGTGGTGATCTTTGCCGTGGTGGAGTTGCTGATCCTGCCCTTTGGCGCCCAGGCCTTCCTGCACCAGGAGCCGATGGTCGCCGGGGCGTGGATGGGGTTGGCCGTTAAGACCGATGGCGCAGCCGTCGCCAGCGGGGCTGTCACGGATGCACTGATCCGGGCCAAAACGCTGGCCACTTCGGGGGTCAACTTCAAGGAAGGCTGGATGCTACTGACCACGACCACCGTCAAGGTCTTCATCGACGTGTTCATCGGCATCTGGGCCTTCATCTTGGCCCTGATCTGGGTCTACGCCATCGAAAAGAAGCCAGGTGAAAAGGTCCCGGCCATCGAAATCTGGAACCGCTTCCCGAAGTTCATCATTGGCTATTTCGTGACCTTTCTGGTGTTGCTGGGCCTGGCCGTGGCTTCGCCGGGCCTGATCAACCAGCTCAAGGTGGCGACGGCCGAGAGCAACATCTTCCGGGTGCTGTTCTTCGTGTTGACCTTCTTCTCGATTGGCCTGGTGTCCAACTTCCGGAAGCTGTGGGAGGAAGGCATCGGCCGGCTGACGGTCGTCTATCTGGTGAGCCTGTTCGGGTTCGTCATCTGGATCGGATTGGCGATCTCGTGGATCTTCTTCCACGGCGTGCTGCCGCCCACGGCATGACGCCAGATCGAGGCGAACAATACCAGACAACAAAGGAGGTAAATGCCCATGGCAACGCGAGTCAAATCACCCGAGGTAGAGAAGCCACCCGAAGTGAAGTCACCCCAAGTAAAGGTTGCGGAGGAACTGGAGAAGATTCCATATGAGCCTTTGCTGCCGGTGGAAATCAAGTTGATCACCTGGAGCTTGATCCTGGGGCTCGTGCTGCTCGGTCTTTTGGTCTGGATCAGCTATACGTTCTTTGCGGTTTGATCCAGGGTGGGGAAGCTAACACGTATGGCCGAGGGAAAGGTTTATCTGGTGGGCGCTGGCCCTGGAGACCCCGGCCTGATCACGGTGAAGGGCGTGGCGTGCCTCCAGCAGGCCGATGTCATCATCTACGACCGCCTGGTCAACCGGGAGCTGCTGGTCCACGCCCGGCCCGGCTGCGAGTTGATCGCCCGGATAGACCACAGGCAGGATCAACGCGAACTCTATGGTCTCATGGCCGATCGGGCCAGCCAGGGAAAGACAGTGGTGCGGCTCAAGAGTGGCGACCCGTTCCTCTTCGGCCGGGGTGGAGAGGAGGCCGAGTTCCTGGCCATGGCCGGCATCCCCTTCGAGGTGGTGTCGGGCGTGACCTCCGCTCTGGCCGTTCCGGCCTACGCCGGCATCCCGCTGACCCGGCGTGGCCTGTCTTCAACCGTAGGCCTCGTCACCGGCCATGAGGCCCCGGACAAGGCTGGATCGGCTGTCAACTGGGAGAGCCTCAGCCGGGCCGTGGACACGCTGGTGATCTTGATGGGCCTGAGGAATCTGCCCGCTATCGTCGAGCGGTTGTTGAAGGCAGGCAAAAGCCCGGATACCCCGGTGGCGGTGATTTGCCAGGGTAGCCTGCCCGAACAGGTGACGTTGGCGAGTAGCCTGGGGCAGGTCGTGGAAGAGGTCGAGGCCCGTGGACTCCAGCCGCCGGCCGTTATCGTCATGGGGGAGGTCGTCCGGCTGCGAGAAAGGATACTACAACAACCCGGCCAACCCTCTG
>JBBITV010000370.1:0-4360 GCA_037440585.1 Chloroflexota bacterium | reverse complement strand
AGTGAGAGCACCGAGCCGAACTGCAAAATCTGGTGTGAGCCGGGTACTGCGAGCAGGCTAAAGACTCCGAGGACATCGATCACCTGGGCCAGAGCGAAAAACGCAGCGGCTGCCAGGAAATACGGCCAGGAACGCTCAACCTGATTGTGAACTGAACGCCGGTAGTAGAGGAGAGCAACCGCAACAGCGACGAGGGCCAACCCGAGGTTGACCAGGTCCATGAGGCCAAGCACATTGTCCATGCTGGGTTCTCCCGGGACGCGCTAGGCCTCCTTGTGAAGGTGATTCGAAGCGGTGGCGGCAGCCAGCACGTCGTTCGAAAATTCCCCGCCGCCGGTCAGGTCCCACAGACCTTCTTTCAAGGACTTGAGCTCCTGGACAAGCCGCATTCGCTCGCGCTGATAATCTTCAATCATCACTTCCAAATCAGAAAGCAGCAGTGCGCGTTCTTGAATCTCGCGCTGCAAATCTCGGATCAGCTTCTCTCGGTCGTGCTTGGCCATAACGCGTCCCCCATTGCGCCGCGAAAGAGAAAAAAACCTCCTCCACGGTCATCTCCGGTGCCAATGGTGGCCCTAATATATCATAGTAAAGTCCAAATGTGGTCCAAAGCGGGTCATGATTTGGTTGCAATTTGAGACCGACGACGGACGAATGACCAAGTCCCAAATCCCAAATCGAAACGCCCAACGAGACTTCTTGGGATTTGGTCATTGGGATTTGGTCATTGATCACAGGTAGTTCAACTTCCGCGCCTGCCGCGTCAGCTCTTCACGAAACTCCGGCGCGGCAATGTTGATCAAGGCCTGTGCGCGCTGGCGGATGGTCCGCCCGTGCAGCGCTGCCACACCATATTCTGTCACCACGTAGTGAACATCGTTGCGCGTGGTCGTCACCCCCGCACCTGGCGTCAACAGGGGCGTAATCCGCGAGGTCTTCCCCTCCTTGGCGGTAGCCGGAAGGGCGATGATAGGCTTGCCCTCCCGGGCGCGTGCGGCGCCCCGAATGAAGTCGAGCTGACCGCCGACGCCGCTATACAGCAGCGGTCCGATGGAGTCCGCGCACACCTGCCCGGTCAGGTCCACTTCCAGGGCCGAGTTGATCGATACCATACGATCGTGCTGGGCGATGACGAAGGGGTCGTTGACGTAGTCCGTCGGATGCATCTCGATGATCGGGTTATTGTCAACGAAATCGTATAGACGCTTCGAGCCGAACAGGAATCCGGAGACGATTTTGCCGGGGTGCAGCGTCTTACGCTCGTTGGTGATCACCCCTGCTTCCACCAACTCGACGACGCCGTCTGAGAACAACTCAGTGTGAATGCCCAGGTCTTGCCTGTCACGCAAGGCATTGAGCACAGCGTCTGGGATGCTGCCAATGCCGAGTTGGAGGGTCGCGCCGTCTGGGACGAGCTCCGCCACATATTGGGCAATCTGGCGGTGGACATCGCTGAACCCACCCTGGGGCACTTCCGGTAGCGGGTAATCCACCTCTACGATGTGTGTCAACTTACTGACGTGGATGAAGCAATCGCCCAGGGTCCGCGGCATTTGCCGGTTGACCTCGGCAATGACCAGGCGGGCGGCCCCCGCTGCAGGTTTGGTACAACCGACTTCGCAGCCGAAGCTGCAGAAGCCGTGCTCATCCGGCGGCGAGACCATTACAAAGGCCGCATCCAGCGGCAGCGTGCCGCCATTACGAAAGAGTGACGGGATCTCTGAGAGAAAGACCGGCGTAAAGTCGGCACGGCCGGCATTGACTGCCTGGCGGACGTTGCCAGCAATGAACAAAGCGTTATGCCTGAAAATGCCCTCATACTCCGGCGAGACGTAGGGTGCATCGCCGAAGGTCAGCATGTGGACGATCTCGACGTTTTGTAGCCCCCGTGCGTGATCGACCAGCGCGTGTATCAGCGCATTGGGTGCGCCCGCGCCGCCGCCCATATAGATTCGGTGTCCAGACTGGATGGCCTTGACTGCCTCCTCGGCACTGGTCACCTGGCGCCGATAGATTTCTCGGAAGCTCATAGCGTGATCTCAACCTCCTGGCCTAGCGCAGCGGCAACACGTGGGTTCGCCAGGCGCCCCTGGTAGAGCAAGACCCCTCGGGCCAGGCTGGAATCGCGACGGATGGCAGCGTCGACTCCCTCCTGGCCGATGGCCAGCAGGTAGGGCAGGGAGGCGTTCGTTAGAGCATAGCTGGCGGTGCGCGCCACCCGCGCCGGGACGTTGGGCACACAGTAGTGAATGATCCCCTCGGCGATGAACGTGGGATCGCGATGCGTGGTCGGCCGGCTGGTCTCAATGCACCCGCCACTGTCGATGGAGAAGTCGAGGATGACAGCGCGCGGTCGCATCCGGCGCAGCATCGCCCGGGAGACCAGAACTGGCGCCCGTTGTCCCGGGACGTGGACTGCGCCGACCAGCACATCGGCAAATTCGACGGCCTTCTCGATATTGTACGGCGTCGCCAGCATGGTTACCGCCCGCCCGTACAACGCCTCGTCCAGGTGCTGCAGCTTGCGCAAGTCCCGGTCGAGCACCGTCACCTGTGCGCCCGCGCCGACGAAGGCCCGCGCCGCGTTCGCCCCCAGCACGCCCGCCCCAAGAATGACAACGTCCGCCGGGGGGATACCCGGGATGCCGCTAAGCAGGATACCCCGCCCCTCGTGGATGTCTCCCAACAAGTGCCCAGCGATGACTGGCGCCAGCCGCCCGGCTACTTCGCTGGTGGGCAACAAGACGGGCAGCTCCCCTTGCTCGTCCTGAATGGTTTCGTAGGCGATAGCCGTGATCTCACTCTCGCGCAGCGCGGCCAGGAAGTCAGGTGAAGCGACCGGCAGGTGCAGAAAGCCAAACAGGGTTTGCCCGTGCCGGAAGAGAGCGTGCTCGGCGGCCGTGGGCCGGGTAACCTTGACTGCGACCTCGGCCCGGCGGTACGCCTCTTCGGCGGAATAAACGATTTGCGCGCCGACGCCGCGATAAGCCTCATCACTGAAGCCGGCGCCGTGCCCTGCCCCCCGCTCAACGTAGACCGTGTGGCCAGCCTTGACCAGCATATGGACCCCGCCGGGAGTGAGGCCCACCCGCCGCTCCAGGTCGCGCACTTCCTTAGGCACTCCAAAGTCCATAGACAATGTCCTCCTACAACTACCCATGTTACAACGGGCTGGAAATCAATTCGCTACGACACCTATAATTCTACTCATGCCAGGTCCGAATCTGGTCGTATGGCGGTCAAAGTCTGGTAGGAAGTCTGCTGCACGCGAGTCGGGCTGCAAGCCCGACCTACTGGACAAAGCGGCGAGACTGAGTATAATTCAGTCCGTTTGCGCCTGCACCCACCGGCGGGCTGCAGGTTCCATCCCCCAGGGGCCAGGTGGGCCCCTCGACCATTTACAGGAGGATAACCGCTATGTCTGTTCGTCGGCTGCTGGGATTGAGGGGATTGCATCTCCTCCTGGCACTGGCCGTCGGCTTAAACTTCGCCGGAACGGCCGTAGTTCCGATCGCCCTGGCGGCTCCGCCAGTCGCGCCGGACGCGGTCGATGCGAAGATCGAAATCGTCTGGCCTCACGGTCCGGGCACCGGGCAACTGCCTGTGTCCCGCGCACCGCTGGCGAACATCACCTCTTACATCTTCGAACCTGGTACGCTGAACCCGGTCCCCGAAAACTTCGGCAACACGGTACGCCTGTGGCGCGCCACCAACAACGATCCGGCCCAGGTAGTCGCCACGGGCCAGAAGCGGATGTTGACCCAGGCCAACCACACTTTCCCAGTCTGGGACTTCAACGACGTCGACGTGAGTGGCGCCAGCGAGCCGCTCACCAAGTACTTCTTCTTCCTGAGCGTCGATGGCATCGCGACCAACTTCAATGTATGGAGCCATGGCGCCGACGCCCGCACCTACTTACCTGACCCACAACAGCCCGAGGCGGCAACAGGCTCTGGGCAGAACGTCGACGCGCGGATCCAGATCGTCTGGCCGCACGACCAGGCCGGCCGCCAGCGCGCCGTGACCGAGGCGCCCCTGGCCAACGTCTCGGTTGCCATCTTCCAGGCTGGGACGCTCAACTCCGTCAATCCTGACTTTGGTGCCACCGTGCGCCTGTACAGGGGCGTCAACAATGATCCGGCCGTTGAAGTGGGCACCGGAGCCCGGCGCACGACTACTGCCGGTGGGGTCACCTACCCAGTCTGGGACTTCAACGACGTCGACGTGAGCGCGGCTCGCGACCGGCGCAACAAAATCTATTTCACCGTGCGCGTCGACGGCATCAATACCAACTCTGTAGTGTGGTCGCACGGGGCCGACGCGCGTACGTATTTCCCGCAGGTGGATACGCCCTACGGCG
>JBBITV010000369.1:3577-4363 GCA_037440585.1 Chloroflexota bacterium | reverse complement strand
TTCTGCCCGGCGGGGCCCGGGTGATTGACTGCGGAGTGAAAGTGGCCGGCGGCCTGCTGGCCGGCAAGTACCTGGCCGAGGTGTGTATGGGCGGGCTCGGACAGGTCACGTTCCTGCCGCTGCACTTTGACGAGAAACCCGTTCCTTCGCTTCGCTCAAGGACAGGTTTCTCAGAGAAAACGGGTTTCTATACCAGCGCGACAGGCACAGAATCTGGCTTCTGGCTGCCGGGCCTGGGGGGGAGCGTGGACCATCCGGCCATCGCTTGCATGGCCTCTCAGTACACCGGGTGGGCCATCAGGCGCGACAGGTTCTGCGCTATGGGGTCCGGTCCAGCCCGCGCCCTGGCGGTCGTAGAGAAGCTGTACGACAAGCTGGAGTACCGGGACACCGCCGACGTGGCCGTCATCGTGCTGGAAGGCAGGCAGTTGCCAACGGAGGAGGTGGCCAGTTACATTGCCGGCAAGTGTCGCGTCAGCCCGGCCAATCTCAGCCTGCTGGTGGCTCCCACTGCGTCTGTGGCCGGCTCGGTCCAGATTGCGGCCCGGGTGGTGGAGACCGGTCTCCACAAGCTGGTAGAGCTGGGTTTTGACGTGCGCCAGGTGCTGAGTGGGTATGGAACGGCGCCCATAGCGCCTGTAGACAAGGATGATTTGTATGCCATCGGGCGTACTAACGACGGCATTTTGTACGGTGGCCAGGTCTATTACACCGTGCGTGCGGACGATGCCCACCTGGAATCCTTGATTGAGCAAATCCCGTCCTCGGCTTCCAGAGACTATGGCC
>JBBITV010000369.1:0-3555 GCA_037440585.1 Chloroflexota bacterium | reverse complement strand
GCAGTACGGCGACTTCTACAAGATTGACCCCTTGCTCTTCAGCCCGGCCCGGGTCATCATCAACAACGTGGCGAGTGGCAAAGTCTATCGTGCTGGCCAGTTGAACGCCGAGGTGTTGCAGGCCTCTCTACTGGGCCGCATGGAGGAGAAGTCATCGACGTGAAGATCGGTATCCTGGCGTCGCAGGCCGGCTGGCATGTCGTGCGCCTCCAGCAAGCGCTGGAGCGGAGGGGAGTCACGGTCGAGCACTATCGCAGCACCCGGCTCCTGGCTCGGATAGCGGCTACGCCCCGGGTCGCCGCCCTGGGTGTGCCCCTGGACGATTGCGCCGCCTTGCTCGTGCGTGGCATCCCCATCGCCTCTCTTGAGCAGATCATTTTCCGTGTAGATGTGCTCCACAGGTTGGAGAACCTGGGTATCCGGGTCATCAACTCAGCCGGTACCATCGAGAAGACGGTGGACAAGTACTACACCTCCAGCTTGCTGGAGGATGCCGGGTTGCCTACACCGCGCACCATCATCACCGAACACTTTGACGAAGCCATGGCGGCCTTTGAGGAGTTAGGAGGGGACGTGGTCGTGAAATCCCTCTTCGGGTCAGAAGGGCGTGGGATGTTGAGGGTGAACGACCCAGACCTGGCGCATCGGGTTTTTCGCGCCCTGGAACTGGGGCGCTACGTGTACTACCTGCAGGAATACATCCCGCACGATGACTGGGATATCCGGGCCTTCGTGCTCGGAGGACAGGTATTGGCGGCGATGGTGCGCCGGGGGGCGGGCTGGAAAACCAATGTGGCGCAGGGGGCGCGGAGTGAGGCGCTGCGGCTGGACCCGGCCCTGGAAGCCCTCAGCCGGCAGGCTGCGCGCCTGGTGGGGGCAGACTATGCCGGCGTGGACATCCTGTGCGACCAGCACGGGCAGCCCTACGTGTTGGAGGTCAATGGCATTCCAGGCTGGCAAGGTCTGCAACAGACCACCGAGATCGACATCGCGGAGGCCATGGTTGAGTACGTGCTGAGCAAATTCCAATGACCAATGACCAAATCCCAAGGGGTGACGAGGATATCGCCCTGGCGGCGCAACTGGTGTGTGTGTTGGAGGTCAGCGCTCCAAAGCCAGGCAACGTCCACCGCTTTCGGGATTTCCACGATGTCTGCTTCGAGGACTTCCTGTTCAGCGCTGTGGCTATCGGCCCGGCCATGCGGGCCGCCCGCCATGTCCCTGTCGGGGAGACCATCTGGCGCGCGATCCGGGACACCCGTCGATTGGTCACCACCAACACGAACCTGGGTATCGTGTTGCTCCTGGCTCCCCTGGCCAAAGCCTGCCCTCTCGTGGCGGGGGACGTCAGGAGGGATGGGGACTGGCGAACGCGGCTGCGGCGTGTGTTGGCTGACCTGACCGTTGAGGATGCGCGCCTGGCGTACCGGGCTATCCGCCTGGCAGAGCCGGGGGGAATGGGCCGGGTGGACCAGGGTGACGTCGCCGGGGAGCCAGAGATCACCCTGCGGGCAGCCATGGAGTTGGCCCGGGACCGCGACGCAGTGGCCCGCGAGTATGTCACGGACTTTGCGATCACCTTTGAGCTCACCTGCCCGACCCTGCGCCAACACCGGGTAGATGGACGTTGTGTTTCGGATACCATTGTGCAGACTTATCTGACCGTCCTTGCAGAAGTGCCGGATACCCTCATCGCGCGCAAGGTGGGCCGCCCGATGGCGGAAGAAGTGTCGCGCCGGGCGAGCGAGGTGCTGGCGGCAGGAGGTGTGTGTTCCCCGGCCGGGCGCCAGGCCGTGGCGAAGCTGGACCGCTTCCTGGCGGACGAGAACCACCGGCTGAACCCCGGCACGACCGCCGACCTGGTGACCGCCGGGCTGTTTGTATGGATTGTTGAGGAGGGCGTACAATTATCCCCGGGGTCCTAACGGCAGGTCTTGGCGGTTGTTCGATGAGGATACGGATGAGGATACGGATGAGGATACGAATGATGACGGGAGCGAGTCTTTTTGCTGTTGGCGGTGGCTCGGCTATCCTGTACGCCGGTGTCACCCTGGCTCTGTATGTCTACCTGTGGGCCCGCTGGGGAATCCTCACGGGCGGTGAGGCCAACCAGGTCCTGATGATGGTGAGCCAAAGGCCGGGCGAGTGGGTGGCTCTCTGGTGGGGCATCACCCTTATCCCCCTGGCCCTCATCCCTACCTTCCTGGCCGTCCTCAAGACCCTCCGGGAGGGCGAGGAGGCCCTGGCCGGGATGGCCTTCGTGGCTGGCCTGGTGGCTCTCATCCTGGGGATCATTGGCCCGCTCAGGAGCGCCACGACGACGGCGACCCTGGCTCGCATCTACGCCACCGGCAGTGAGCTGGAGAGGGTAGCGGCCCTGGTGGTCTACCAGTCAGGAGAATCATATGGGCAGGGTCTCTTCTGCCTCTTCGGCGCCACCTGACTGCTGGGCTGGGTGGGCCTGTCAGGCCTGGCGATGGTACGCACGGCGGTGTTCCCCGGCTGGCTGGGGTGGTTGGGCATCCTCGTTGCCGGGCTCTATCTTTTGGGTCTGGCCGGGCGGCTGTGGTGGAGACCACTAGCAACGGTCCAAGGCGTCGCTTTCTTCCTCTTTTTGGCCTTTGTCCTGCTGACTGGCCTGCGGTTGTTTGGGTCACGATAGAGGTAGAAAAGGCAGAACATGAACAACGAAAGGCACACGACCTTCCTTGGTCTGGGCTCAAACCTGGGGGATCGTCAGAGCAATATTCTGCAGGCGCTACAGGCGTTGAGGAATGGGATGGCCATCGAATCCGTTTCCTCGTGCTACGAGACAGAGCCGGTCGGCTACCTGGACCAGCCGCGCTTCCTGAACGTCGTCTGCTCCGGGACCACGAGCCTCAGCCCGCGGGAGTTGCTCCACTTTATCAAGGACATCGAGAAGAAGATGAGGCGCCGGCCCACGGTGCGATACGGCCCGCGCTCCATTGACATTGACATCCTCTTCTACGACGATCTGGTACTGGACGAGCCTGATCTGGTTATCCCTCATCCGCGCCTGGCTGAACGTGCCTTCGTCCTGGTGCCTCTGGTGGAGATCGCTCCGGACAAGGTGCATCCGGTCCTGAACCTGACCAGCCAGGAGCTGCTCCAGCGCATAGGAGATGCGGGCGTGGTGCGGGTGGAGCGTGGTTTGAAGATGCGTCTGAATCGTGACGTACAGGTAGAGCAGCCGCGCATTTCCGTCAGTCTGAGCCGGGTGGGCATCACCGGTGTGGAACGCATCATACGCATCACTAGAGACGGTCGCGACAACCTTTTCTGGGCTACCATGGACCTCTTCGCCGACCTGAACCCACAACAGGCCGGGGTGCACATGTCCCGCTTCAGCGATACCCTGGACGAGGTGGTAGACGGGATAGTGAACGAGCGCGCTCCCGACATCGAGTCCCTGGCTGAGCGGCTGGCCGAACGCATCGTGGAGACCCAGCGAGCTATCCGGGGCGAGGTGCACATCGTCACCAAGTACCCCATGCAAAAGTGGACGCCGGTCTCGGCCAGGCAAACCCAGGAGCT
>JBBITV010000368.1:0-4372 GCA_037440585.1 Chloroflexota bacterium | reverse complement strand
GTGCTGTCTCTGGTGGGCCAGGGGCAAAAGTTGGAGGCAGAGAAATCCACCCTGCGTGATCAAGTCAATCGCAACTCGCGCAAATCCTGACCGCCCCCCTCCCGTGACGGATCGGCGATGCCCCGCCCGCCGCGCCCGCGGCCCAAGAGCGGGCGCAAGCGTGGCGCCCAGAAGGGACACCCCGGCGCTACTCGGAAACTGGCGCCGGTCGAGCAAGTCAAAGCGGTGCATGACGTCAAGCCAGACGCCTGTCGTGACTGTGGACACGCACTAACGGGCGAAGACCCGGCGCCCTATCGTCACCAGGTGACGGAAATCCCGCCGGTAGTCGCCGAAGTGACCGAGTATCGCCTGCATACCCTGCCCTGCCCGGAGTGTGGCACAGAGACGCGCGCCGAGTTGCCCCGGGGGGTGCCCCAAGGCGCCCGCGGGGGCCAAGTCGCCAAGGAGATGCTGGGCGAGACCTTCTCCGGCATTGTGGGCTCGGATCGCTGGTCGGCCTACAACTGGCTGCTCACTCACTTGCGCCAGTTGTGCTGGGCCCACCTGTATGTTGAAGGGGTCGAACCGACCAACAATCTGGCCGAACGGAAAATCCGTCCCAATGTCCTGTGGCGCAATGGTAGCTTCGGTACCCAGAGCCAGGCCGGCAGTCGGTTTGCCGAGCGCATTATGACCGTCGTCGCCACCTTGAAGCAGCAGCACCGCAACGTGCTCGATTACCTCACCGAAGCCTGTGATGCAGCGAACTCGGGCCGACCAGCCCTATCTCTGCTCCCAGGCGTCGCTGTGATGGCGGGGTAGAAGCTCAACTTCTATCCCCTGAACGGTTACCGCCGCTACAACCAACGCCAGCAATGGCCCGACGGGATCCAGCGGCTTCTGGGGCGGCTGCGCCACCGGATTGAGACGGCGTTCAGCGTGTTGACGACCGTGTTCACCTTGCGCTTCCCACGCTCCCGCTCGTTGTCCGGCTGTCTGGCACGGGTGGCGACGAAGATGCTGGCCTATACGATCAGCTTTTTCATGCCGCAGGGGGCCGCGGCCTAAGCGGGTCGGACCGGCCACCGACTGGAGCGCGCCGTGGTCGTTCCCTAGTCGGCAGGCTGCGCCTTGAAACCAGTTCGAAGGTTCCCGCCAATCTGTGGCTGGTGCAGGAACAGAATAACCAGCACCTTCCACGGCCTTACGCAGGGCCGGTAGATCCACCTGCACCGGGTCCAGCCGGACGACCGCTTTCTGTGAGGACAGAAAGACATTCACCGATTCGACGCCGGGCAGCGCCGCGATGGCGTGCTGGACGTGTAGCGTGCAGTCGGCGCAATCCATTCCGCTAATTGGAATCTTGACGGTTTGCTGATGGGACATGTTTAGCCTTCCTCAGGGGGAATGTAGCGGATGCATTCGTAGACGCCTTTGGCCACCTCGGCCAGCAATTCGTCGGCCAGGCGGAGCAGCGTCGCAACCCAGTGTCGCTCAACTGATAGCGCACGAAGCTTCCGGTGAGCCTGGCACAGAATATGGAGGTGAAGGGGACGCCGTGTTGGCGGAGATGCTCGCCGAGTTCCTCGGTGTACCGTACATTTAATGGCTCCGCTGAAAAAAGCCCAAAACTAACCGCAAAGAACGCAAAGAAATAGCGGGAAGGTGATCGCGAGGGGCTAAAAGCTCTCACGACGTGGCCGGCAGACAGCGGCGTTATCAGTCTTAAAGAAGCGGCTGCGGCGCAAGGGGTGACGCCGCGTACGGTGGCCGAGTATCAGGCCACCTATGCCGCGACGGCCAATAGTGCCGACTTGCTGGACCGGCGGCGCTTCACGGCGGGGCAACAGACGGCCTACCGGATGGAGCCGCATAAGCCCGCCTTGGTGCGGTGTGCCACGTTGAACTGGCTGCGGGGGGAACCGAACAGTGAGCGGCGGCTGGGCGGACAACTGGGCCATGCGGTGGACGACCGGACGGTGGGGCGGCACTTGCCTGCGATGGGCTGGCGGGTGGCCGAAGAGGCTGGATGGGCGGCGGAAGTGGCTTCCTACCTGGAGGCCGAGCGGCAACGCGCCTACTGGGCGGGCGGGGCCGGGGAACCTCTGGAGAGCGTGCTGGCAGGCAGCCGCCCGCAGGCGTGGCAGACCCCGCAGCCAGGCGTGGTGGGGGCGGCCCTGGGCGTGGCCCATCTGGCACTGAACGGCACCTACGAAAGTCTCACGCACCTGGTGGGGGGATACTGCCACAACCTGGACGAAGATCACAAGTAGCACTGAACACATGGCCCGTCTTGCGATGCGACAGACATTGATCTATGCACTTGATGTCGATGGTTTTCGGGCCTACTTGGGCCTATCGACAAAAGATATGAGTGATGAAGAGCTAATTGAAGCTCCAGAGTCGTCCGTCTCCCCTTTGTCAAGAAACCACATTGCCTATATAATACTCCCGCACCGCCCGGCTGTTCAGCCAATGTCCGGGTCGTAGTTCACGCGCGGGAGGATAAAACCAATGGAGGTGGAAGTTCAACGCATTGAACAAGTCCTTCCTTGATAAACGCGAACCTGGCCAGCGCGCTAGCGGCCCAGGCGCTGACCTGGAGGATCACCTTGCCGAATCTTGAAGCCATTGAGGGTTACTACGTGCAGACCACCGATGACCTGTTCCTGGCGGTCAAAGGTCTGATTCACCCACCGGATCGGGTCATCGCCTACCTGCGGTATGTGCCCGACGCTCAGGGCGACCGGGAGCGGGGAGGGGTGCGCTATCGGCGCGTGTACCGTTTTGCGGACCAGGTGCAACTGCTAAGGGATAAGTATCCCCAGTACCTCTTCTTTGACCCCGTGTTCGGCGCACCTATGCAGGGTGTACCCCGCGAGCACCTCAAGGCTGTTCACAATCCGGCCCTCAAACTCATGGATTTGCGTAGCGGGCGACCGTTGGATAACCTGGAGCGTCAGACCGTCGCCTTTGCCAGGCTGTTACAACAAGAAGCCAACGTGCCGTGGGACAGCCTGGGCGTGTCCGGTTCGTTGCTCATCGGCCTGCACACGCCAGCGTCAGATATAGACCTGGTGGTCTATGGGCGGGAAGCTTGTTGGGCGGTACACGGCGCCCTCCGGCGGCTGTTGGGGCAAGCCGATAGACCTGGAACGACTGAAGCATGCAGTGAGCGAAGCGAATCTGTCGTTACTACGAACCTGCCGGTGAGCCGCCTTGACGAGCAGGGATTGGCCGCACTGTACGCCTCCCGCGTACAGGACACACACATGACTTTCGGTGACTTCGTCCGCCACGAGCGACGCAAAGTCATCCAGGGCCGGTACAAAGATCGAGAGTTCTTCATCCGGTTTGTTGAGCACCAGGGCGAAGTTGCGGAGCAATATGGGGATGTGCGCCATGCTCCGGCCGGCCTGGCCAGAATCCGTGCCCGGGTGATAGACAGCCGGCGGGCCATCTTCACCCCGTGCCATTACGGCCTCACCGGCGTGGAGGTTCTGGACGGGCCACAGGTAGAGGATCTAACAGAAGTCGTTTCGTTCCGCGGCCGATTCTGTGAGCAGGCTCTGGAAGGCGAGACTATAGTCGCCGCTGGCAAGCTGGAGAAGGTGTATGATAAGAGTGGCCAGATTCACCACCGCCTGTTGCTCGGTGGCCAGCCTGAGGATCACATGGTGACTGAGGTGGCAGAGCTTGCCCCTTCGCTTCACTCGGGGCAGGCTCTGAACGGAGTGGAGGGATGAAGCGCATCGCCTGGGGAATCACCGGCGCCGGGCACTTTCTGAGCGATTGCGCCGAATTGCTGACAGGGTTCGACTACCTGGACATCTTCCTCTCCAGGGCCGCCGAGGAGGTCGTATACATGTACGGCCTGGAAGCGAAACTCTTCAACGTGGGGAGCCTCGCCCCCCACACCCCCGAAAGTAGTGCGCGTATTTACCGGGAGAGCAAGATGCAGGTCAGTGCACCTATCGTGGCCCGCTTTTCCCGTGGCGTATACAGCGTACTGCTGGTGGCGCCGGCTACCGGCAACTCGGTGGCCAAGTTTGTCTATGGCATTGCCGACACTCTGATCACCAACCTTTTCGCTCAGGCGGGCAAGTCGCTGGTCCCCATCGTGGTGTTGCCCACCGATGTGTCCGAAGAGATTCTCTCGCCGGGACCGAAAGGGGGGCTGGTGAAGGTCTACCCGCGCCAGATTGACCTGGAGAACGTGGAAAAGCTGAAGGGGTTCAGGGGGGTGACCGTAGTGACGGACATGGAGGAGTTGAAGGCGTGTCTGCAACTGCTGACAAGGTGACAAGGTGACAAGGTGACCGGGCACGTGCGTGATGAGGTCATGGATGGAATAATATGGAATAAAAAAGAAAGAATGAAGAGCCATGAC
>JBBITV010000367.1:0-4372 GCA_037440585.1 Chloroflexota bacterium | reverse complement strand
ACCTTCCGCCACAACGGCGGCGACGGCCTCCGCATCCTCCAGGCCGGCACCGTCGCGATCTCCAATTGCAGCATCACGGGGAATACGCAGTTCGGCGTGCGCAACGGCACGCCCGACAGGCCCATTGATGCGCGCAATAACTGGTGGGGCGATCCAACCGGCCCGCAGCATCCGACCCTGAACCCGGGTGGCGCGGGCAGCCCCGTGAGCGACGGCGTGCAGATCGATCCGTGGCTTGCTTCGCCTCCAACTGTTCGCCTGCCCGGCGAGCTGGCGTTGGGCGAGGCGGTCGAGGACGTCATCTGGCTCAACCGCTATAACGACTACCGCGCAATCATGTCCGGCGGCGAGTCGCTGCTGGTGCAGGTGACGCCGCTGGCCGGCTCCAACGAACTGTGGATCTACGGCAAGGCGGGCGACATCCCGGTCTACACCCGTTTCGACCTGCGGACGCAGGGCCTGACCCCGCGCGGGACCTACGATGTGCTCATTGCGCCCGCGCAGCCGGGCACATATGTCTTCAGCGTCTACGGCCGGGACGTGGCAGCCACCGGCGGCCGCTACAGCATCGTTGCCCGCGTCCTGGATCGCTACCTCTCCGACATCGCGCCGCGCACGGCGGGCAACGCAGGGAGCATCACGCTGCGTGCGACCGGGCTCGGCCTGGCCGAGGACGGCATCACGGCCCGCCTGTCCCGCAGCGGCGCGCCTGACCGGGTTGCGACCGAGGTCGCCAGCGAGTCCGCGACGGCGCTGGTGATGCGCTTTGATCTGACGGGCGCGGCGGCCGGCGTTTACGATCTCGTGCTGATCTGGCCCGACGGCCACACGGAGACGCTGCCGGCCGCCTTCGAGATCACGCCCGGGGTCGGGCCGAAGCTGGAGACCAGGATCACCGCGCCGGAGAGCGTCCGCCCCGGCCGGCAGTACATGGTGCACGTGGACTATTCCAACACCGGCGACGCGGACATGCCCGCGCCGTTGCTGCGGATCACGGCGGACAACGCCGACCTGAAGCTGCCGGAGATGGACAGCTTCATGGGTTCAACGATCCAGATTTACGGCATCAACGACGAGGCCCCAGCGAACGTGCTGCCGCCGGGCGCGACGGCGCGGCTCAGTCTGGTCTTCCAGCCGCGTAATACCGGTGGGGCGGTGCAGTTCACGGTGAGTGAGTTGCAGGAGGCTGGTGGCGCGGCGAGCGCGGCCCAACAAACAGCCCTGCCTCCACAGCCCGTCACAAAGAAGACATTGGGGCCAACGACGCAAATGGCCACGCCAATCCCAGAACCGGGGAAAGACGTGCTGGTGAGCAACGCGGTGTTTGCGGCGATCGAGCGCTTCTACGCGCCTCATATTCAGCAAATGCTGGAGGAAAACGGCAGCGGACTGGCTACTTACACACAGGAAGTGGATGGTGTTCCCCGGAGTGCAGCAGAACTCATCATGGACGCCAGCATCGGATATGGCTACATGGTCAATCCCAAATTGCTGCTGGCGCTGCTGGAATCTGTCGGTGGACTAATCACCGATCCTGCGCCATCTCAAGAAAAGCTCGATCTAGCGATGGGCAACCCTGATCCTGCCTATCGAGGGTTTGATAGACAAGTTCGATGGGCTGCTGAGCAATTAGGCTTGGCCTACGAGAGCAATATCCAGACGCTGCCACCAGAGCAGAAGTATCTGGCTGCATCATTGGCGTTTCAAAGTCTGTCCAAGGAAATAACGCCAAGTACCGGCCAGCAGAGGTTTGCGCCTGGCTCACCGCAGTCCCTGACCGCCTCTTACGAGCGACTGTTCGGCGTCTCGCCGGAGGTGGCGCCGCAAGCTTACGGAGACGTGTCTGATGCGGTTCTCGCTTTCATGCGTAAACCGTTTGAGGGTGACAAAGTCGTGACTGCCCTGATGGATCACGAACCCGTGGTGAGCGGCAATACGCTGTTCACGGGAGAGAAGGGAGGACCGAGCTACTCTGAGCACAGAGGAACCGATTATGGTCTCGCCACCGGCGAGGTTGTGCGCGCGGCCGGGAAAGGGAGGATTGCACACGCAGCACGAGATACGGCCGCCTGGTGCTCTTTTGCGGGCAGAGCCAACCCGCGCGGCGGTGCCTACTATGTCGCCGTCGATCACTATTTGCAGGGCCCAGAAGATGCAGATCCGGATGTGCGGACCATTTACTGGCATTTAAGTGACAACCGTGGAGATGGGAATCGATCTTGGGAGGACGATGACCCAGTAGATCCAGGCGTTCGCTTGGGCCTGGCTGGCAACCTGGGCGATGTTGATCCATGTCCTACCAGCGCGTCCGACACCTGGAACGGTGCGCATTTGCACTTCGAGGTCAGAGTTGACCCGGCTATCTACAGCAGTGAATCAGGCATCTTCACAGGATCGCAATCAGACCCCTACGGCTGGTGGGACCCCACGAGGTCTGACCCCCTCGGCAGCGGAAGCCGATGGCTCTGGAAAGTTGAGACCGTCACGGACAACGATGATCCTGGCTTTGAGAAGTTCCCCAGCTCCAGTTGGTGGCAATTGGCTGATAACAAGGGATACGGCAACAATGCCTGGTACACGCTCGCCGGAACCTCCAAAGAGAACTGGGCGGTCTGGGGGCTGAAAGTTCCAGCTACCGGCCGCTATCATATCCAGGCTTATGTTCCGAAGGATAACCCGCCAGGTCATCTATGGACCAAGAACGCCCAATACAGCATCCGCTACAAAGATGATGCCGGCAGGATTCAAGTCATTGATGCTATTGGCGATCAGAGCCGTGGCAACAATAACTGGATCACGCTTAGCATTCCGGGAAGCGCTGAAGCATGGCGAGCCTTCAGCGCTGGTCGTATCGTCGCAGTCATCCTGTCAGATCAGGCCAATGATGCAGCACAAGGGACAGCCGTGGCTTTCGATGCCATCAGGCTATTTGGCCTTTCGGCTGAGGCTACTGGAGCCACAAGCGTAGAGTTACGCTGGCCCGATGTCAGCGACAACGGTCAGAACACCGACGCCAGCTTCAAGATTTATCGAGACCATGAGGAAATCGCCACGGTGAACAACGTCTCAGCGACGTCATATATTGACAACAGCGCCAGGTGCGGCAGGGTTTACCGATACCAAGTCAGATCTTTCAATGCTTCCGGTCTATCAGATCCCACGAACACGGCTATCGTGGCCACTCCGACCAACCTGTTGTGTCAATTCATCCAGTTCATCACCGGCCAATTCCGTAGCTCCATCATCCGCCCCGTTGACCCCAACGAGAAAGTCGGTCCGGTCGGTTACGGCGAGGCGCGCATCGTCGCTACAGGGGAGGAGCTGGCCTACACCATCTACTTCGAGAACCTGCCCGCCGCCACTGCACCGGTGCAGGAGCTGGTGATCGAAGATGCGCTCGACCCGAACCTGGACTGGGCGTCATTGGCGCTGGGCGAGGTCGCCTACGGTAGCCGGGTCGTGGCCGCGCCGCCGGGCGCCATGGAGTTCACCGCGCAGGACTTCCCCACTGCAGCTGATATCGTAGGCACATTCCAGGGCCAGGCGCGCGTGGACATCACGGCCGCTTTGGATCCCGATACTGGCAAGATCACCTGGCGGCTGAAAGTTATTGACACCGCCACCGGCGATTTCCCAGAGGACGCGAATGCCGGCTTCCTGCCGCCTGAAAACGGCACCGGCCGCGGCCAGGGCCACGTGACCTTCACCATCCGGCCCAGGCCGGGAGTTGCGGATGGGACGGTGCTCACCAACCAGGCCAGCATCGTCTTCGACACCAACGAGCCTATCGCCACCAACGTTGTCTCCAACACCATCGGCAGCGTCCTGGCCGACCTGGCGCTGGTCAACGCAGCCAGCCCTGATCCGGTGGAGGTCGGCGGCGAGTTGACCTACAAGCTCACCGTGGTCAACCATGGCCCACTGGCCGCGACCGGCGTGATGGTCACCGACACGTTGCCGGCGGGCGTAACGTTCCTGAGCGTCCAGGCCAGTCAGGGGAACTGCAGCGGGGCTGCAAATCTCTACTGTAGTCTGGGGACCCTGGAGAAAGAGGGAACGGCAACCGTGACGATACGCGTCAGACCTGTGATTGCGGGCGTGGTGGAGAACGTGGCTGGCGTTACCGGAGAGCTTCCGGATCCCCGAGTGAACGATAACACGGCGGTGGCGCGCACGGAGGTCATTCAGCCTGCCGCAAGAGAGTTCAAGATCTATCTCCCATTAGTGAGCCGCCACCGTTAAGGCTTAGATCTTGGGGCGAGCCTGCTGCCGGGAAGGTGTGGCCCGCCCCGCCTACCCACGTCGGCGGAATGACGCCCCACCGTTTTGCGCCGGCGGGCGGCCCTGGCGGGAGTCGCACCTCGACCTGGCT
>JBBITV010000366.1:0-4392 GCA_037440585.1 Chloroflexota bacterium | reverse complement strand
AACCTTCCAGTTCGAACAGTTGGCTCAGCACGCGCCGGATGTGTTCGTCATCGTCCACGATCAGAATATGTGCTGGGTATGCCATATGTACGTCCTCTTAGCTTTCAGCTTTCAGCCACCGGCAGTATCACCCTGAACGTCGTCCCCTTGCCAGGCGTGCTGTTCACCTCGATCCGGCCACCATGGTCCTTCACGATGCCGTGGCTGATGGAGAGGCCCAGCCCGACGCCTTCGCCCACCTCTTTTGTGGTGAAAAAGGGGTCGAAGATCTTGTCCAGGTGCTGGGGCGGGATGCCACAGCCGGTATCGGCGACCTCGATGACCACCGCTCCGTCAGCCTGGTAAGTGTGCAAGCATAGTTCTTTTCGGGCTGAGGCAGCCAGTGCGTCGCGGCCGTTGGTGATCAGGTTGACCAGCACCTGTTCGATCTGGGTAGTGTCGCCGCGCACGGGGGGCAGATCGCTGGCGAGGTCTCTAACCACGGCAATGTTGCGAATACGAAGTTGTTCACCCAGCAGGTTCAGCGCATCTTCCACCGGCTGGTTCACATCCACCAGCTCGAACCTGCCGGAAGCCTTGCGCGAGAAATCGCGGAAGTGCTGGATAATGCGCGCTGCCTTCCCCACCAGCTCGTCAATCCCCGTCAGGTTTTCGGCCAGCACCGCTTCAGTCAGACAGCCGTTTTTCTGGTAGTGCAGCAAGTTCTGGGCATAGAGCTTGATGCCGGCCAGGGGGTTATTGAGTTCATGGGCAATGCCGGCCGAGAGGGTGCCCAGGGCGGCCAGCTTGGCCGCCTGGACCAACTGGGCCTGGGTGGTCTTCAATTGGGTCAGACTGGTTTCCAGCTCGGTCGAACGCTGCTGCAAGGCTGCCAGGGACTCGCGCAAGCTTTCGGTGAGGCGTTTGGATTCTGCAAATAGCCGGGCATTCTCCATGGCCACCGCCACCTGGCTGGCCAACATCGCCAGCAGGCTTTCATCATCCGGTGAGTACGGGGACCCATCGCCCTTGGGTCCGAGCACGAACAGCCCCAGGAGGCCTGCGGCATGCGGGACGCTGACGATCAGCTCACCTTGCAGGCGTTCCAGATCGGCTCGCTCGTCCGCCCACATACTCTTGAGCTGGGGTACCAGGGGCATTTTCTCTCGGGACATCACTTGCTCCTGCTGTGGCAGGTATTGAACCAGGGGGTGGTCGGCTGGCATCTGGATGTCGTCGAGAGGTGGGGTGTATCCGACCTGCGTCAGGAGGTGGAGTGGACTTGTAGGGCCGTCCCGCACCAGGAAGGCGCCGTGGGTGACGTTCATGACCCTGCAAACGCGGCTCAACAGCATGGAGGCCAGTTCGTCGATGGGACGCAGGCTCAACGATGCGGCGCTGAGCTCGCGCAGCATCATGTGGAAATCGTAGCGATCTCGAAAGAGGAAGCGATCGACGGTGGACTGGGCGGCATCCAGCACGCCTGGCGACGCAGCGGTGACGATGCCGGCCAGCACGATGACCGCGGCCAAAACCCCCAACCAGCCTGTACTGAAGAGGGCCTGGGCAACCATCAGGCTGAACAGGTAAATGATGCCCACGACGAAAACAATCAGGCCCAGGGCCAGCCCGCGTCGCAGCACCAGGGTCAGATCCAGCAGGCGGTAGCGGGCCACAGCGTAGGTGAGCAAAGCAGCGTTGACGACGTTGCTGGCGTTGTCCAGCGGGTAAGCGCCTAATTCGGGGACACCGTTCGTGAGTATGCCCAGGAAGCTGGCCATCAAGCCGAGCAAGGGATAACGAATGCGGTTGCGCTGGATTGGGTCGCTGGCTCGGCGGTAGCCAATGATCAGATAGGCCAGGACTGCCAGGAAGGTGCTGAACCAAAACGCGGCCATAAGGGGGATGAAGGGGCCGAACTCGTATTCGACCCGGCCGCCGCTGAACCCGGCCACGCTGGAGGCGATCCCTGTTTGCAGGCTGAGGGGCACGGCGATCAGCAGGTAGACGGCGATTGCCGCCCGGAGGAGCCAGCGAGGTTGTTCCATTCTCAGATACGCGCGTACGAAGGCCAGCAGTGGCAACAAAAAGCCGGTGGCCGCCAGTGAAACCAACTGCCACCACAGTTGAACCCGTTGGCTGTCCAGGCGCAGCATCAGCGCCCCGAGGCTCCACAGAGCCATCGTCAGCAAGTAGAGCATGAAGGCCTGAGTAACCTGGCTGCGCTGTCCGCGCATGACGACGAACATCCATAGCGCCAGGTAGCAGAACAACGCCAACCCAGGAATCAGGACAGCGAACAGATCGCGCACCGGAAAGCCTCCTTTTCTTTAATAACGAGGAGCCATGTGCGTATAACACGTCACCTCTGACTATTGGCCACAGCGATCAACTGTTCAATGACGGTATCGGGCGCATTCAAGTGAGGTGGCTTAAGGTGTGCCAGGTCCGCGCCGGCGGCCTGCTGCCGGCGCATGTACCGCTGGAATGTCCCACGCGGCAACAGGGTGACGCGCAAGGGACGGTAGCCCAGGATCGTGTGAACATCTGCATAGAAGCGGTTAGATGTGTTCAGGATCTCGTCCACCCGGTTACGGACGTCCTCTACCTCTACGGGTTCTCGGAGCTCGATGTAGAGATGCAGGATCGGGCGATGGTCCTCTACTTCTTTGCGGATAGCCCATTCCTCGAAAACCAGGCCCGTTGAGACCAACACCTGCCACATCGACTTCTCGTCAATCAGGCCAGTGAAACCCGCCAGATCGATCAGGTCGGCGGAGCGGCCTTTGAAGAAGAAGGAAGGCATCGGGATCGATGGTTCGCGTTCTTCAGAGCTGGTGAAGACGATGAGATCGTGCATGCGATAGCGCAGGAAAGGGCCACCATGCAGGTTGGTGATGACGAGCTCGTAAGGTCGTCCGGGTTGAACCTCATCGATGAGGACGGTACGCGGGATGTACGCTGTATCGCGCCGCGAGCGCTCCCACTCTTCCTCCGGGACAAACTCATAGAAGGCGACGTCTGGGAAGAAGTACATCCCACGCCGATCCCAGGCCTGGGTCGCCATGATACCGCTTTCGGTAGCCCCATACTGCTCATGCACCTCTACGCCCCAGTAATCGGCTAGCTTGGGTCGATAGATCGACGTATCTGTGCCGCCGGCCATCGCGCCCTTCAGTTTCCAGAGGTCGCGAGGCAACATCGAGCGTCCCTCCAGTTTACTGCGGAGCAACCCCCAGGCAATGCGGGCGATCACACGCGGGTGGATCAGGTCTCGCGAAAACGTCATCGTGCGGCCACCATGGGCAAAACGCTCGCCGATGCGCACCATCACCGAAGACATGGAGCCCATGACGTCCATCCCCGTTTTCAGCGCCATGCGGAAGGACAGCTCGATGCGCCCCTGAAAGTCCATGTCTTCTGCCACATCCAGGGGCGGGATGAGGGTGAAATCGAACACCTGGGCCAGGCTGTTCATGGCGTGAGCGGTAAGGTATGGGCGGGGTGGCGTGTTATAAACGAAGACGTCCCCTTTCCTTAAGTGCACGTCGCCACGCTGGCGAGCCGTGCACAGCATCAGCGCCGCCACCGTCACCTCACCCATCTTGCGATAGGCGGCGGGCATGTACGGCGCCCATTTATAGCGGCCACTGCGGCCGGAAGTGTGAGCCCAAGCCACAGGTTTCTCGGGCAGCACGTCCTCGCGTTGCTCGTCCATCCAGGCGGCGTAGTCCTCGTAGGTCGTGAGGGGCACCTGTTGTCGAAAGGCAGCCACCGATTGGGGCACGTTGCTGCCCAGAAGCGCCTGTCCCAGAGGGCTATCGGCGATGGTCCTGAGCTGTTCACGCAGCAGGCGTTCTTGAATGTGCATGAACTCAGGCACCGTCAGATCCAGGAAGCCACAGAACTGCTGCCAGACCTCCTCGCGCCGTCCTTGTTCGATGAGATCGCTCACTTTGGTCATGGGGTCACCTCCTCGATAAGTTGAGCTCGGCCCGAACGAGCTGATTGTACGAGTTCTGGGCCGTATTGTCAACAATCTATTCGGGGAGGTGCCGTCCAAGAGTCTGCAGGCATCGGCGCAGGCTGGCACGGGTCGGCCACAAGAACGGCGTGCTCTGCTGATACGCCGGGTAATCCGGAAACATGCGCGGAAAGAAGTAGCGGTCCTGCACCCACACCAGGAGGATATCAGCGGCCAGCCACACGATGCCGGCGGCTACTGTGGTTCTCGAGGGGACGATCAGGACGAGACTTAGCACGTGCCCTGCGAACCACAAGACGCCCGGGTGGCGGGTCAGTGCGTAGGTGCCCGTGGTGACGAGTTGCTGGCCTACCCCTGGCTGGAAGTACGTAGCGCGAAGGGGAATCTCAGCCAAGATCGAATAGACGAGCAGTGCGGTGAAGATAGCC
>JBBITV010000365.1:0-4397 GCA_037440585.1 Chloroflexota bacterium | reverse complement strand
AGGCTGAGATCCGGGGCTCAATGGTGAAGGCCAGCAAGAACGCAAACAGCAGTCCGGGGAACGCCGCCAGGACGTCAGCGACCCGCATGATGAGACCGTCGATCCGGCCCCCAAAGAAGCCGGCCATCGTGCCGAAGATTAATCCCAATGTGACGCCGACAATTGTGACCGAAGGGGCGACGATAATCGCCGTACGAGCGCCCCAGATGATGCGGCTGAGCTGATCGCGGCCCAATCGATCCGTTCCAAGCGGATGCGCCAGGCTGGGCAACTGCTCTGTATTGCGCAGATCCTGCTGCGTGTAGGAGTAGGGCGCGAGCCACGGCGCGAAAAGGCCCGTGAAAATCATCCCCAGCGCGATGATCAGGCCTATCACTGCGAGCCGGTTGCGGCTGTAGCGTCGCCAGAACTCCAACCACGGATGCCGGCGCTCGGCGTAGGTTGGCTCCGGCAGGATGATTGGACGCGGACGAGAGATGGCGTGTTCCATAACAATTCGTGAAACGTCAAGCGTCAAACGTCAAGGAGCTCTTGCGCATCACGTTTGACGTTTGACGTTAATCGTACCTAATCCTCGGATCGATAAACATGTACCCCACATCAATCAACAGCGTCGCCAGAACGTAGGTGACCGCCCCAATCAGCGTGAGGGCCATAATGACCGGATAGTCGCGGTCGAAGAAAGATTGCACGCCGAGCAGCCCGATGCCTGGAATGCCAAAGAAGGTTTCGAGGATGAAGGTGCCGCTCAACAGGCCGGCCGCCAACAGGCCGAAGATCGTAAACAATGGGATCAAGGCGTTACGCAACGCGTGCCCGTAAATCACCATGCGCGGAGTAAGCCCCTTGGCCCAGGCTGTTCGGACGTAGTCCTGCCCGATCACCTGCAGCATGTTGGCGCGCGTCTGGCGCATGAAGACGGCCACGATGCCAGTCGCCAGGATCACGGCCGGGAGGATGATCGATTTGCTGAACATGCCACCCCAACCAGCCGGCGGGAGCAGCCGGTAGCGGAAGGCGAACACCCATAACAGCAGCGGCGCCAGGACGAAGGTTGGGAACGAGATACCCGCTACCGTCCCAGTGACGATCAATTGATCGACCCAGGTATTGCGCCTTAGAGCTGCTAACACACCCAGAGGCACGCCCACCGCGATTCCGAGGATCATCGCCACTAGATTGAGTTGAGCGGAGACCATCATCCGCGATACGAGCAGATCGGCCACCGGGCGGTTGTACTTGAAGGAGGTACCGAAGTCGCCGTGCAGGACTTTCCAGACGTAATCCGCATACTGCTCGTGGAATGGCCGGTCAAGGCCGAGATCTTGCCGGCAGCGCGCCACAGCTTCCGGATCGCTGCGCAGACCCAGGCGCACGATACACGGATCGCCGGGGCCATACAGACCCAGTGCCCAGGTGATCATCGAGATGATCAGAAGGAGAACCGGCAGCCACAGCAATCGCCGGACGATAATACGGATCAATTCTACCTCTCTATCGACACGTACTTCATCTTGGGTAAGACCATCGGCGGATAGATCATCCCCTTGACGTAGGGCTTCGTCAGCCAGTACTCGGCATTGAACCAGATCGGGATCCACGGCGCATCGGTGACGATAATCTGTTCTGCCTGCTGGTAAAGCTGGAAGCGCTTAGTCTGGTCCTTCTCTATGCGCGCCGCCTCCAGGAGCTGGTCGACCATCGGGTTGGAGTAAGCCATGTAATTGTTGGCGCTCTTGCTGTGGAACATGATGTCCAGGAAATCCTGGGGATCGGGATAGTCAGCCGCCCACCCCATCTCGTACATCTGGTAGCGTTGCCGCCGGATTTCGCTGTTGAACGTCGCATTCTCCACGAGTTGCACGGCCACCTTAACGCCCAGATTCTGTTCCATCATTCCCACCACCGCCTGTGCCACGGGTCCTGGATCGGCGCCGCCGCCCGTCAGGGTCAGGGTGATGTCGGGTAGGCTGTTGGCGTCCTTATACTTCGACTCAGCCAACAACTGTTTGGCCTTCTCCGGGTTGAAGTCCAATCCCTGAAGGTTGGGATTGTAGCCCGGCATGGTCGGCGGTAGAATCCCCTTGGCCGGCACCCGTGACTTGCGGAAGATGACGTCGGAAATGGTCTGCTTGTCGATGGCGTGGCTGAATGCCTGGCGCACTTTCGGGTCATCGAAAGGCGGTATCTTACTGTTGAGGCCGATGAAGAAGGTGGTCAGCGTCGGCGCGACGACGGTCAGTTCCTTGTTGAGCGGGTTGTTCTTGTCCAGTACCCGTTCGATGTCCGCCAGGCCTACCGGGGTAACGTCGAGCTCACCGTTTTCGTACATGATCATGGCCGAGCCGCCAGCCAGGTTGAAAACGATTCTGTCCAGCTTGGGTTTGGGCTCCCCATAGTAGCTGGCATTGCGTTCCAGGACCAGACGCTCGCCCAGCCTGAACTCGGCCAGCTTAAACGGCCCGGTCCCATTGGGCCTGTCCGTCCAGGTACGGCCGCCCTTTTCAACATTCTCACGGTCCAGGGCGAAGGCTGTCGGGTAAGTGAGCTTGGCCAGGAAGTAGGCCTTGGGCGCGTCGATAGTGATCTCCAGCGTCCGCTCGTCGACGACGCGCACACCCTTCACCTCAGGGGCTCTTCCAGAAAGCTTGTCCGCGACCCCAACGATATCGTCCAGGTATATGCTCGCCACCGGAGAATTAAGGCGCGGGTCGGTGGCGCGCTCGATGCTCCACTTAAAGTCATTGGCGGTGACGGCCTTGCCGTCGTGGAACTTTACATCCGGTCGAAGGTGGAAAGTATAGACTCTACCATCCTGAGAAATGTCCCACTTCTCGGCAATGTCGGGCTGAACCTTGAGCTCCGGGTCAATCGTGACCAGGCCACTGAAGATTTCGTAGATATACTCGGCGGAGGTGGCGTCGGTGACCATGGCCGGGTCGAGTGTGACCGGTTCGGCGCCAATGAGATTGAGGGTGTTGCCGCTGCCAGGGCGTGGCTGGCTCGGCTGCGATGGCCGGGTCGGGCTGGCAGGCGGTTGCTGTGGGCGGGTTGTTGGTGCGATGGGCCGGGTCGCCTGGGGTTGGACAGCCGGCGGCGTGGACGGGCCGGGCTGGCCCAGGATCGGGCTGGTGAGCAGGCCCTGGCGAGACAGGATCACCCCGCCCAGGACCAGTGCCAGACACATCGCCGCCACAATACAGACCACGAGAACGACGGTCACTACTATGAGCCATTGATTACGTGTCATACAAGCTACCTCTCTATCGATAGTCGATAAGCTTATCTTTGAAGGGAGTCTCGAAGGCGGGCGAGCTCGGCCTGCAAACGTGCCACTTCATCAGCCAGGGCCCGGCGCGCCGCCGCTTCTTCCGCCAGGCGTTGCTCGATCTGCTGGCGCGCTGCCGCTTCTTCCGCCAGGCGTTGCTCGATCTGCTGGCGCGCTGCCGCTTCTTCCGCCAGACGTTGCTCGGCCTGTTGCCGATGGGCCGCCACTTCCGACGGCCGCAGGTAGCGCCGTCCGCTGGCAGCGTCCAACATCCGCACTTGGCCATCGTCCTCAATGATCAGCCGGAAACCGAGTTGGCTCGTTACTCCACCATCGGGATCCTGGACATCCTGCCATGTGGGATACCCCATCTCATCCAGAATATCCGGCTGCAGTCGCTTCAGCAAGAGTCGTTGTGGCAGAAACTGCCCTGTCACGTCGACCAAAATGTACTCTGGCACCCCCAGGTCGGCATAGATGACCAGCTTGCCGGTCGGACTAATGTCCTGCTGTTGATAAGTGCGCTTCGAGAGGACTTCCACCACCAGTATTGGTGCCGGCCCGGTTTCACCCACCCGGTATGATCCCAGGCTGGGAGTAGGAGGCAGATCGGCAATGACCACCATCTGGTCGGGGGAGACGTAGGCGCCTTCATCAATGGGGTGGTAATGCAGGTTAAGATTGGCAAAGACGTGATGATCGGGTCGTGTCGCCAGGTGCTCTGCCAGCCCCAGGGCGATGATGTTGTCGGTCAGAGTGTGGAGTGTATGCTCGCCCATTTCTTCTTGCCCCTCATCCTCATATAGTACCGGCAGGTCAATCGCGATGATTGGCAAGTCATCCAGTCGCCGAGCAGCCGAGGGCGGCCGCGCCGCTGAGCCGGGCGACGCCGTAGGTGTCTTTGCTATCTCCTTTTCTGAGAGCGCAACTTTGTTTGCCAATTGGATACCTCCACCATGCTACCGCGGCTTGCCAAAATCCACCGGCGAACTGGAGAAGCGGGTATGGTGTCAGATGGAGTCGAGCAGCCTTCGTTTAACTTGTCCCCCGCAGTCTCGGATCAAACGCATCCCGCAGACCATCGCCCAGGAAGTTAAAGGCAAACATGGTGATGGCTAGCGCCAAGGCC
>JBBITV010000364.1:327-4410 GCA_037440585.1 Chloroflexota bacterium | reverse complement strand
CCAGGTCATGAGACAGATTCTGACCGAAGCCTGCATCCTGGGGATTGGGGGGTCTGTGCTGGGGATCGCGGCTGGCATCCTGCTATCCCAGGGCCTGATCCGGGGTATGGAGTTTCTGCTGGCTCAGGAGCTAAAGGAAATCCGTGTACCATTCGACGGCCTGGTGACCAGTGTGCTGGTAGGGATCTGTGTCACCCTGGCTGCCGCAGCCCTCCCCGCCCGGCAGGCGAGCCATATCTCGCCTCTCGAAGCTGTGCGCATTCGGGGCAACCCCCGGGAAAGCTGGATCATCCGCCGTGGATGGCCCTTGGGCGTAGCCCTCCTGGGTATCTCGTTCTTCAATCTTTACTACAGCCCCTTCCCCCCTGCCGTCCATTATCAGGTGGGTAGAGTCGCTGTGTTCACCCTGTTCGTTGGAGCCACGTTGTTGATTCCAATCACCGCCGATGTATGGGAACGTGTAGTGCGCCCGTGGATGGGCCGTGTTTATGGGAGTGAGGGGCAGTTGGGCAGCCGCAACATCCAGCGCGCCAGGTTGCGCACCACGCTCACGGTCGCCGCACTCATGGTGGGTGTCGCCATGATCCTGGGCATACGGGGCATGACGAATGCCTTTGAGCACGATATTCAAAGTTGGATCGAGGTGTATATCGGCGGCGACCTGTACGTCCACTCCTCCCTGCCCCTGCGCACCGATTTGGGACGACGGCTCGAAGCCGAGGAGGGTGTCGCTGCAGTAACGCCCATACGATACTTTGACGTGAAGCGACTAAAGCCCGACGGCGGAGACGAGCGCCTGGCTTTCATGGCCGTCGATCCGCCGTCATATCAGCGGGTGACCTCCTTTGTCTTCACGGCCAGCCAGGGTGACCCCGATAGCCTCCTGGATCGGCTGGCGATGGGCGATACAGTGTTCATCTCCAGCGTCCTCTCCGAGAAGTACGGCCTCCAGCAAGGTGACGTCATTCGCCTTAAGACCAGTCGTGGGGAGCAGGACTTCGACATTGCTGCTGTTGTCGTAGACTTTTACAATCAGGGCCTGGTTGTCCAGGGCAGTTGGAAGGATATGCGCCGCTATTTTGGGTTGAATGACGTGAGCGCATTCCTGCTGAAAATCCAGCCGGGCTACTCCCTGGATCAGGTCCAGGACCGCCTTGACCGTCTCTACGGCAAGCGCTATCACCTCACCCTGGAGTCGAATAAGGCACTTAAGACCCGCGCCCTCGGGCTAACCGCTCAGGCCTTCGCGCTGTTCGACGTGCTGGCACTCATTGCGATGATCGTGGCCGCTTTCGGCGTAGTCAACACGCTGACGATGAACGTGCTGGAACGGACGCAGGAAATCGGGATGCTGCGCGGCCTGGGGATGACGCGGCGGCAGGTGAGCCATATGATCCTCTCCGAGGCCAGCGCGACGGGCGCAATCGGCGGGTTGTTTGGGCTCACGATCGCACTGGCGCTCTCGCGGGCGTTCATCATCGCCGCGAGCTCACTGAGCGGCTTCGGATTAAGCTACGAGTTCCCGATCCAGGCGACGGTGTCGGCGGTGGGGATCACGTTGGTAGTGCCAGTGATGGCCGGGATGTATCCGGCCTGGCGTGCCAGCCGGACAAGTATTGTCGAGGCGATTCAGCACGAATAAGAATAGGAACTCAGGGGAACTCGGGGGAACTCCCAGGAACTTGAGTTCCCCCGAGTTCCCCTGAGTTCCTGTGGAGCAACATGCAGATTGTTTTCTCTCTTGCTTATCGCAACCTCTTGACCCGAAAGGCGCGCACTCTCGTCACCGCCATTGGCATCATCCTCGGCGTCGGCACGCTGCTGGCGGTAAGCATCACCACGGCCAGCACGACGAAGTCGCTGAAGGATTTCTTCAGGCAATTTGCCGGGAATGCCAGCCTGACAATAGCTCCCCAGGGCAATGACGGGCTCGGCATTAAGTCGCAAATTGTGCACCGGCTGGAACGGCGCGAGGGGGTACAGATCGCACTCCCCAGCACGTTCAACCGGACGCTACTTCGAGCCAGGGACAAGGACGTCACCGTATTAATCAAAGGGATTGACCCCGCCCTGGACCAGCAAGTGAATAACTACAAAATGGTCGCGGGGAGATTCCTGAGCTATGCCGATCGGGGCTACAACATCCTGTTGATCAAGGACTTCGCCGACAAGCACGGCATCAAGTTAGGCGATGAGACCTGGCTGGACATCAACGACGAGCGCGTGACGTTCAGCGTGGTCGGGTTGCTGAAGGATGAGGGCGCCGCGCACCTGAACAACGGCGATGCCGGCTTTGTGACCCTTGATGTAGCCCAGGAGGTATTCGACCGCGGCAACCGCGTCGACCGGATCGACCTGGTGCTCGACCCACGTACGGCGGATGATCCCGTTGCGCTTGAGCAGTACCGGGTCGACCTGGCGGCCGAATTGGGCGATGCCTATACCGTCAGCACGCCTGAGGGCACGGGGCAATCCATCGCCAGTCTGCTGTCGGGCCTGAACGCCGGCTTGAGCATCTTCAGTATCGTCGCGCTGTTCGTCGGGGCGCTGCTGATATATAATACGTTCGCGATGACGGTGCAGGAGCGGACGCGGGAGCTGGGAATATTACGCGCGCTGGGGATGACCCGCCGGCAGATATTGATCCTCATGCTCGCCGAAGCAGGTGTTTTGGGGATTACCGGCTCGCTGCTGGGCGTTGGCGCCGGGTTGGGGCTGTCGTTCCCACTGATCGCCATCATGGGGAGGATCTTCGGTGGCCAGATCGAGTTGTCAAGCTATGCTGTGCCACCTGGCGCTCTCGTCTACAGTGTCGCTCTGGGGTTGGTGACCACTGTGGTCGCCAGTGCCATGCCGGCATTTTCCGCCAGCCGGGTCTCGCCGGTTGAGGCCATGCGCAGCCGTAGCAAGGGCGAAGACGGGTTCCTGTTGCGGCATGGCTGGAAATTAGGCGGCCTGCTGGTATTGGGCTGGATCTTGGACCAGGCGTTTACCCTTAACATCCAGATCATGTTTCTAGGCCTGTTCCTGGGGGTGACGCTGATGGTCCCGGTGGTCATCGTCATGCTGGAGCGCTGGACGCGGGCCCTCGTCGAATTGCTCTACGGACAGGCGGGGCGGCTGGGGAGCATGAACCTGGAACGTGCGCGCGGCCGGGCGAGTCTGACGGTGGGGGTGTTGATGGTTGGCATGGTGATGACCGTCGGCATTGGGGCGATGACGGCCGGGTTTAACAGGTCCCTGGCGAACTGGATCGACACGGCCCTCGGCGCGGACCTGTTCGTGGAATCTAACGTTCAGGCGATGCGGCCGGAGCTGGCGCGCGACCTGGCTGCTATGGCAGGTGTTAATGCGGTGACGCCGACGCGCTACATGCGGCTGAAGGCGGTCGGTGCGACCAATAGCGACGGTTTCCAGGCATTCGACCAGGAAATCCTTCTGATAGCCGTCGATCCGCGTACTTACCTGGAGGTGGCGAGTTTCCAGTTCCAGGAGCCGCACGACCACGACGCCGCCATCGCCGCGCTGGCCGATGGCGATGCGGTGTTCATTTCCAACGTGATTAGCGAGCAGCGCAAGCTGCATATTGGCGACACCATCCGGCTGCGGACGGCGCGGGGTGAGCACGATTTCCGCGTTGCCGGCGTGGTAGTCAGTTTCATGCAGGCTGGTTACTCTGTATTCGCATCCTGGCGCGACCTGACGCGTTACATGGCTGACCACCGCGTGAGCCGGTTCGAAGTCAGACTGGAGCCAAGCTACCAGCAGGCGGCGGTGAAGGAAGCAATCGACGGCGGGTTGGGTAGGAGCCGCCACCTGGAGGTCCTGTTGGGTGACACATTCCGCAAGACCGTGGAGAGCCAGGTTAAGTCAGTCTTCACCATCTTCGATGCGCTGGTGGTGATCGCCATCGTGGTGGCGGCCCTTGGCGTGGTGAACACCATGACCATGAATGTGCTGGAACGTGTCCGCGAAATTGGCATGTTGCGCGGGATCGGCATGACACGCCGCCAGGTAGGCATGATGATTCTGGCTGAGGCGGCCGCCATGGGGCTGATCGGCGGCCTGTTCGGCATTGCCGTC
>JBBITV010000364.1:0-278 GCA_037440585.1 Chloroflexota bacterium | reverse complement strand
CGACTATGTGTTCCCGGCGGCGGCTTTTGCCTCGGGCATCGTGATTGTCCTCGTCGTGTCTCAGATCGCGGCGGTGTATCCGGTCTGGCGCGCGGGAAGACTGAACATTGTGGAGGCCATACAATATGAAGGGTAGACGCAATCTCATCATCGGTATCATTGCCGCGCTGGTCGTCGTTGCGGTGGCTGTGGGAGTGTTCGGGCAATTGGGCGGCCAGTCCGGCGCGAAGCCCACCCCGACACCCTCGACGAAGGCCAAAGGCGCGACCGGCAGCATC
>JBBITV010000363.1:0-4410 GCA_037440585.1 Chloroflexota bacterium | reverse complement strand
GGCCGCGGATAAAGTTGACTGAAGACATGCTGGTCAACGCGGACACCGGCAGGAGGGCAAAACTGGCCAGGAAAGCGCACATGCCCATGAAGACGACGACCAGGGACTGTTTCATCACCTTTCTCCGTGATATATCCCCTGAAAGTGGGAAAAAGTGGGAAATCGAGGGATAAATGTGGGATAATGTGTGAAAAAGTCAGAACAAATGTTCTGTTCACCTTTCACGATTGCCAACCCTTGCGAAGGTTGTAAACCTTCGCAAGGGTTGCTCCTATTTGATGATATAATACGTTGCCTTCTTATCCCCGATCTTCAACAGCAGGTTCCGATCGACCAGGTCGGCCAGGTCGCGCCGGACCGTCTCGGAGGAAACGTCGGGATAGAGTTCCTGGAGGTCACGGTTGGTGATACGACCGCGCTCGGTCAGGAATTGTAGCGCCTTCTCCTGGCGTTCGTTCAGGCCCAGGTGTGCCCACTGGCTGGGGCGCAGACTGCGTTCGGCGACGACCAGCCGGTCACCGTGGCCGTAGAGTGTCACCTGAAAGCCGGCGGCCGTCTCCTTGAACACGGGTGGCGGGAGGCCCTGCTCGGCCATCAGGCGGATCATCCGGTCGATGCCGTAGCCCAGGCGCTCGATAAAGCCCATGTCTGACAGGACCTGGACGATGGTTTCGTTGCGGGAGAAGCGCTCCTCCCGGATGTTATCGACGGTCACCGGGCCGGGCAGCTTGCCCGGACTGTAGACCTCGATCCGGTCGGCGAACATGAAGATGCGGATCTCCTGGCCGCGAATGCTGTAATCGCGGTGGGCGACGGCGTTGACAATCGCCTCGCGCACCGCCTCACGGGGGTACTCGGCACGCTCGACGCGTTCCAGGCCGCTCAACCGGGCGCCGACGCGCATGTTGCTGACGACGAAAGCCTCGGCGCGGCGGATCTGTTCGGGCAGGGTATCGCGGATGTCCTCGCGCAGATAGGAGTCCCCCATCTCAATCCCGGCATAGCGGACGACGATGACGTCACAGCCGTGGACGAAGCGCCACGGTTCCTGGCCGAAGAGCAGGATACCGGCGTGAGTGGGACGCTCGTCTGAGGTAAGGCAACCGCGCTTTGCCAGGATTGCCTGAGGTGAGAGCTTGCTCATGCTATCCAGGCTGCTGACGTAGCGTTCCACCTTGGCCCAAGGTGGCGCCGGAGGCCGGCTCATCCTCGAAGCTGACCTCGCCTCGTTCTGACAAAAGACGGCGCAATTCGGCCGCCGTTAGTGGCTTGTTGTGGCTGCCAACCCGGCTGAGATAGCGACCCTTGAGGCTGTAGACATGGGGCAGGCCCGGGGGAACGGTGATGAGCAGGAGGGACTTGCCGTCGAACGGGTAGACCTGGGGCAAAGGGAGAATGAGGGGTGGATCGCAGAGCAGCGCGGCCTGCAGCGCCTGGTCGCGGGCTGCCGCCGGGTCCTCAAGGCCAGGGACCTGCGCCGGCCGCCCTTCGACACCCACCAGGACGTAGCCGCCGTCAGTATTGGCGAAGGCCATCAAGGTCTCTGCCAGGCGAGACGGTGGTACGTTTTCAGGCTGGAAGTCAATTTGCTGGCCCTGCCCGGCGCGGAGCAGGGCCGCCAGGTCTTCGTGGGTCAAACTCATTTTAGATTTTAGATTTTAGATTTTGGGTTTTGGGTTGAGCTCTCTTGTTTGGAGGAGAGTCCCAATCTAAAATCCAAAATCTGAAATCTCCACTAGGGTAGGCTCGGTCCCCCGATTTGCTCCAACGACCACTGGTTCATCTGCTTCACACTGGGGTCAAGGAGTTGGGTGGCACGCCAGGTCACCTGCCAGATTTCTCCCCCCTCGCTCAGAACCAACGCGACAATGTTAAGAGTCGTCTCCAACCCAGTCCCGGGCGGCAGGATAATGTCGCGCACTCGCCCCGGTTGATAGTGCGCGAGGACCGCCTCTTCTGGATACCATACTGCGTACGTGAGCTTGCCAGGCTCCAAGGCTGCCGGTCGCGTATAAGCGAAGTCCAGGGAATTGGCCACAGGCTGAAGAGTGCGTGTTTCAGGCTGGCCCTCCCACTTGTATTCGATACGGCGGGCAAACCGGCTGCGAGCATAGTAGAACGGCTCCCGCAGATGGCGGCGGACGATAACGCGCTCGATGGGAGGCGGATCGGGCCTGGGGAGCGGTAGTGGCGTCGGGGTCGGTCCGGGCGCCGGGGTGACAGGCGCCCTGAAGACAAACTCAATGCCTGCATCACCATAGATCACACTGCTGTCCGTGCTGCTTATCACGCCGTAGCCTACCGGTTCGCCTCGCCACTGAAAAATGGACAGATGGGTGACAAGGTCGCCGTAGCCGGAGTAGCCCATCACTACAAGTTCAAGCTTGTTCGGGTCGCCGTCGGCATCATAGACTTCCGCCGTCACACGCGACTCGCCCAGGAAACCGAGGCCGCCGGGGCGCGGGAGCAGGGGGTATGGAATGAAAGAAGAGGGCCGGAACGGCCGGGGCGTGGCGAGATTGGCGGGGTAGCGATCGGGTTGTAGATCGTAGATGGCGCCGCCGATGGCGCCGCGTGGGCCGCGATCCATCGGATCGTAGCGGTAGATGACCAGCCAATCGTTCTCACCGCCGGGGTCCCCGTCAATGTTAATTGGTTCGGTCTGGACGAGAATCCAGCTAGATGGCATAACCTCGCGGAAATCGGGTGGCGCATCGATCCGTCTCTCTCTGCCCTGGACAACGTCGACCAGACGTTGAAAGAGGGACAACATCTCTTGGGGAGATACGCCTCTCCAAAGTAGGAACAGGATAACAAACACCCCCACCGTCACGAATGCGGTTAAAAGACGGCGGACCAGGTTGGTGATTGTACCGATGAAGAGGGCCTCGTTCAGGATTTGTGTTAACCATTGCGGCATGCGGCGGACCTCTCCTTACGTGGTTAAGCCAGGCGCAGCGGCAAGTACGTGTCTGGATGCGCGTGGCGGTCGAAGTGGTAACAGGATAGGTCGACGGTATTGAGCAAGCCTACGTCGCCAGTTGCAGGTTGAGGGCTGCAGCCTGAACCCGGACCTGAGGTAAGGTTGCCTGTCGCAGGGCTAGAATCGACGGTAGCCAATCGGGAATTTTGGTGGAAAGAGGATAGCAGCGCGATGGACGGTGAGGGTGCGCCCGGCCATGAGCAGCCAACGGGCTCAGGACGGCCGGAGCAGACGGATATCTGGCAGCCCCGTACCGGCGGGTAATCGTCCGGCGTAGCTTCGATGCCAGGGTAATGAGTCTGGACAATATCCCAATGCGTTGGCCCAGCCTGTCGGAAATGGGGTGGTTCCAAAGATGAGGCATCAATGAAAATCATCGTGCGCAACTGGCTGATCCAGTCTTCCAGGTCGGCCCGCCGGCCCATGAGCAGCATGCCTAAGACCACGAGCAGGAGCAAGAATAGCACACGCCCGAGGGCGACAAGGATGTCGCTGAGTAGGTTACTGATGACGTCTAGCGAGAGGCGCCGGCGCAGGAAGTCCTCCATCATCACGTAAGACGTAGTCTGAAATAGTCCTACTTTGGCGAAGCTCTCCGCAGCCGTTCCAGCTCGGCTTGTAACTCGGCCAGGCGTGCCTCTGCCGTGCGGCGGGCTACAGCTTCTTCGGCAGCGCGTGCCTCCGCCGCGCGACGGGCCTCGGCTTCGCCCTCCGGCGTTGGCAACCAGGCGTCCCGTGCCGGGTCGTATAGCCTCAGTACGTAGGGCATATCCTCTCCGCCATCCGGCTGCATCCACAACTCGAGCCCCAACACTTCACTGTGCAGCCCTCGCTCGCCCCGTCCCGAGTCCAACGGCTCCAGCGCCCTGTAAACCTGACCCTCCAGCCGGTACCCTTGCAACGGTGGACGGAAGTATTCGCCGCCCGGGTCGAACAGGAAATATTCCTGCACCCCCAGCCCCTGGTACAGTCCCCGCTTCCACCCTAAATCTGCTCGCCACGAGCGCAACGAGGCAAACTCGAACACTACATCTGGCGACTTGCCTTCTGCCCAGATCAGGTAGCGGCGTCGCATCCCCTTCGGCACGCCCAGCGACACAAACACGTCTGGGGCCACACTCTTGCCTGGGTCGCCCTCCTCGTAGTAGATCAACAGATCGGCTCCAACGTACACCTGCAGATTCTCCCGGTAGTATTGCTCCAAGCCGAAGCGAATGCTGGTGATGCATTGGTATTGTTGATCATTGTCGGCCATTGGCTCACCATCCGAATCCGGGTATTCAATTACTTCTCTCTGGCGCGGAGCAAGCCGACTCTCCAGAGAGGGCGCTGCGACGTGCGATACACTCATCGGCTCACCTCACGTTTTACGTCTACTGTGGCTGTTGGGGCACGCTTCTGCTTTTGCGCGTTTTTCGGCCAGGGCC
>JBBITV010000362.1:0-4421 GCA_037440585.1 Chloroflexota bacterium | reverse complement strand
TTTACTCGCTGCAGATCGCGGTCTTACCACTACTCATCGCACTGCTTGTCTCGCTGCACCTCTGGCGCGTACGGAAAGACGGCGGGCTGGCGGTGAATGATCGTGAAACGTGAAACGTCAAACGTCAAATGTGATGAACCTATTGACGTTTGACGTTTGATGTTTCACGTTTCACGCACACGGAGTCGCTATGGCCACACACACTCCTGTCACCGATGAAATATTCCCGAAGCACACCGATAAGACCTACGCGCTAGCCGAGTTGGTGCCCGTCGAAAGCCCCCTGGTGGGTAAAGGCCCGGACGACACGCTCTTCTCCTGCTCCATCGTGCTGCTGTGGGAAGGGATACTGCTGCTCGGCGTGACGCTCGCGATTTTTCTATTCTCGCTTTTCAAGCAGGCACCGCTGGAGGAAATTGCGAATCCTCTCGTTACGACCGATCCGGCCAAAGCCCCGTGGTACTTTGTCGGTTTGCAGGAACTGCTAGAGCACATGCACCCGCTGCTGGCCGGCGTTCTCATCCCGGCCGCGCTGGTGCTCTTTCTCGTCGTCCTGCCATACGTTGATTATTCACGTGCGGATGCCGGCGTGTGGTTTGCATCGGTCCGCGGCCGGCGCATAGTGGGCTGGACGGCGGTGTACACGCTGGGCGTGATGACGGCGTACATTGCGCTGGACAACATGTTCAGTCTACGGGAGCTACTGCGGGAAACTGCGCCCCAATGGGTGGCCCAGGGCGTGCTGCCCGGCGCCATCATCGCGCTCCTGGTCGCGCTGCCCGCGCTGGCGCTCCGGCGGCGGAAGGCCAGCCCACGCGAGTTGATGCTCGCGCTGTTCACCGTGATGCTCGTCTCGGCCATCGTCTTTACCGTGAGTGGTTTTTTGTTTCGGGGACCAGGGTTCAAGCTATATCTGCCGTGGCAGATGCCGGGTGGCTATAATCCATGGGATGGACTGTGAAGTCCCAAGTCCCAAGTCGGAAGTCTCAAGTTCCAAGTCTGCTTGGGAGTTGGGACTCCCGACTTGGGACTTGGGACTTAATGCGGAGTGCAAAATGATGCCAGACACAATGGCAAGCAAGAGACTGGTGCGTCGTGAGTTCCTGGGCTGGATGTGGGGCGCGGTGTTGGTCGGGTTGTTTGGGCAGATGTTCACCGCACTCTTCCAGTTCTTCAAGCCGCGCATGGAATCGGGCGGCTTTGGCGGAGAGGTGATTGCCGGTCAGCCGGAGGAATTTCAGCCGGGTAGGGTCAGTTACGTTCAGAAGGGGCGCTTTTACATCTCCCGTCTGGAAGATGGCGGGGTGCTGGCGCTGTGGCAGCGTTGCACTCACCTGGGTTGCACCGTCCCGTGGCGTGAAGACACCGGCGAGTTTCACTGTCCCTGCCACAGCTCAATCTTCAATCGCACCGGCGAAGTCCTGGGCGGGCCGGCGCCGCGACCACTGGACCTGTTTCCGGTGAGCGTGAAAGACGGCAAACTGGTCGTGGACACCGGCCGGCCCATTGAGCGCGAGGCGTTTCAGCCGTCACAGGTGTTTTATCCGGGGTGAGGCACTGCAATGCGACCGCGAGAGAATTACACTCCCTTTATCGCCACGGGTTTGGTCCTGAGCGTGGCCATCTTGATGGTTTTCCAGGTATACCTTTGGCTCGAGCCGGCGCGTATTCGGGCCGTCGAGGCCGCGGACAGAGCCGCAGCCGAAGCGGCCGGCCGCGTTCTGTATGCGGAGAACTGCGCCGCCTGCCACGGGGAAACAGGCGAAGGCAAGGTGGGGCGCGCGCTCAATTCACGGGAACTCCTCAAGACCACGTCCGACCAGACATTGTCTAGTCTGATCCGTGCCGGGGTGCCCGGCACGGTGATGCCGGCCTGGGGGCAGGCATTCGGCGGTCCGTTCACCGATCAGCAGGTTGCACAGATGGTGGCGTTCATCCGTGCCTGGGAGCCGGCCGCGCCCGAGCTCAAGCCCGAACTGACCGCGCCCGACCCCGCGCGCGGCGCGACCATCTTTGCCAGTACCTGCTCGATTTGCCACGGTGAGGACGGCCAGGGCACCGAGCGGGCACCTGCGCTCAACAACCCGGCGCGGCTCAAAGACTTCGATGACGCCTGGTACCGCGACGTCATTGCGCACGGGCGCCCGGCCAAAGGGATGCCCACCTGGGGCACCGTGCTATCCCCGCAGCAGATCAACGACCTGGTGGTGCTGTTCGTCGCATGGCGCGAGGGGCGGACGGTGACGCCGCCGACGACGCTGGCGAAGCAGGTTGGCAATGCGCTGTACGCCCTGCGCCAGTTCGACCGGCTCGACGCGGTGTTCTACCTGAGCACCGCCATGCCGCTGGCGAACAGCGCCCAACAAGAAGACCTCAAAGCCGTTCTGGAGTTGGTGAAAGCCAATCATCTATCCGAAGCCGAATCCCGGCTGATCACGCTGTTGCCGCCGGCCGAGATGGGCCAGGAATTGTTCGAGAGCAACTGCGCGCCCTGCCATGGCGCAGACGGCAGCGGAGGACTGGGCAAGAACCTGCGCGGTAACAAATTCGTCAAGTCGAGCAGTGACGCAGACCTCGTGGCCTTCATGTTGGTCGGCAGAAAAGGAACCGCTATGGACGGCTTCAAGGGTCTGCTGACCGAGGAGCAACTGGGTTACCTGGTCGCCCTGATGCGTACCTGGCAAAAGTAGGCTCCGGCTTGTTCCCATCAGTTAACCTGCCTTTAAATTTCTGATAAATTCGGCTTAACCACAGGGTCGCCAAAGTCGGGTATAATCGGAATCATAGACTCAACCATACTAAATTGCAAGGAGGTCCCGATGAAAACCCGATTATTGACCCTGTTGTCCCTGAGCGTGCTGTTCCTCGGTTTGCTGGGCGGCCTGCTCCCGGCTACCACGGCTTTTGCCGGTAACGATGGCAACTACAAGTTCTACGGCACCGTGGAGAGCCTGCCGGCCAACGGCCTGACTGGCGACTGGAGGGTGAGCGGGCGCACGGTACACGTCACCGCCGCCACCCGCATCGAGCAGAAACATGGCCCGGTGGCTGTCGGCGCCTATGTGGAGGTCAAGGGCTCTCAGCAGGCCGATAGTTCGGTCAACGCTACCCAGATCGAGGTCAAACGCTAAGCATTCACCCCAACCTCCTCAAGGGGGCGGCCATCCGGCTGCCCCCTTGAGCTTTCAGGAGGAGCGATGGTTCGTCAATACGTACACCATCTGATTGCACTGAGCCTTGGTCTGCAAGTGGCCTGGGGGGTAGCCTTATCTGAAGGCCGTGGTGTCGCCGAGACCAGTGGCCCAACAGCCACAGCCCAGCAGTTTGCTTACCTGCCGCTGATCCAACAAACCTGTGCGCCGGTGGAACTCGTCCAGGATGGCGGCTTCGAGGCCGGTCTGCCCAACCCCGCCTGGCAAACCAGCAGCAATGTCTTCAGCGACATCCTGGACGATACCCCAGACCCGGCACCACACGGCGGCGCGTGGAAGGCCTGGCTGGGCGGCGACGACCTGATTCAAGAGAGCCTGTGGCAAACCATCACCGTGCCAGCAGGCACCGTTGGCTTACAGGTGAGCTACTGGTGGCGGGTAGACACTTTTGAAACGGTCCACCCCTATGACACCCTGGAGGTGCAAATCCGGGATGCGGCGGGCAACCCAGTGCAAACCCTGGAGACCCTGACCGACGGCGACGCCGGTCCCGACTGGCAACAAAGCGTGTTTACGGTGACCCAGTCCTACGCAGGCCAGACGATTCAACTCGTCTTTGTCGGGCAAACGGACGACAGCAATCCAACCAGTTTCTTCGTGGATGATGTGAGTGTCCTCAAGACGTGCCCCGCCGGGCTGGCAGCCGATGTAACGGGCGACTGCCGGGTTACCGCCGAAGACCTTCAGGAGACAGCTGCGCACTGGCGAGAGACTCGCGGCTCAGCCTGTTATGCTGAACCCTACGATCAGGATGGGAACGGCCGCATTGATGTGGTGGATGTAATGCAAGTCGCGGCTCAATGGCAACCGTAAAATGCACGGAGAGGTTAAACATGAAGCGCCTGTTGGCTTGCTCGCTGCTGCTCGTCGGCCCGCTGGGGCTGTTGCTGCTGACGATGACGGGTGCCCGGGCGCTGGAACAGCGCCCTGAATTTTGCGCCACTTGCCACGAGGAACGCATCAACTACGAGACCTGGCTCAATTCCGGCGCCGCCAAACACCACCCGACGTGCATCGAGTGCCACTCCGCGCCCGGTCTCTATGGTGCGCTGGACGCCCAGACCCGGGGTGCTGTTCACGTCGTGAAACATGTCACCGGCCAGTTCACCGAGCCGCTGCAGGGCACTGTCCCCAGGGACTGGTGCTCCCAATGTCATACCCAGAATGCCCGGCTGCAGCGGGAACACCGCAAGGCACCCCGCTTTGTCA
>JBBITV010000361.1:3971-4425 GCA_037440585.1 Chloroflexota bacterium | reverse complement strand
GCGGCCGCCGGCAATTCGAACACCAGTGCCCCATCCTACCCAGGTGCATACCAAAACGCCATCGCCGTCGCCGCGTCAGGCGCATCGGACGATAAGGCCAACTTCTCCAACTACGGCGCTTCCTGGGTCGACGTAGCAGCGCCCGGCGTGAGCATCCTGAGCACCGTCATGGGCGGCAGCTTCCAGAGCTGGAGCGGCACGTCCATGGCGACACCGAATGTCGCTGGCGTCGCAGCGCTCATCATCGCCCAGAACCCCGCGCGCACCAACACCGACGTTCGCTACCTGATTGAGCGTACAGCCGATCAGATCACTGGCACGGGGAATTACTGGAGATGGGGCCGCGTGAATGCCTATCGCGCCCTGTCCAGTAGTGGGCAAAACCCCACTTCCCCGCGGCGCCCGCCCCCCCCCCCCCCCCCCGCCCCCACCGAGCGCGCGGCGCCCCCGCGGG
>JBBITV010000361.1:0-3961 GCA_037440585.1 Chloroflexota bacterium | reverse complement strand
TCCACCCCACCCCCACCCCAGCCGTCTCCAACTCCCAATGCGTGCAGCGCGGCCACGCCTCTGGACTTTCCCAACCAGGTCGTCGAGGAAGTCAATCGGCATCGCGCCCAGCGAGGTTTGTCTGCTCTCCTGATTGACGTCCGCCTGATGCGGGCCGCCCAGAGACATTCCGATGACATGGCCGAGAACGATTTCCTGAGCCATACCGGCTCGGATGGCTCGTCACCGTGGGACCGCATCAAGCGTGAGGGTTATCCTCTGCTCTCTGGCGGCGAAACGGTCGCCGGCGGCCAGCAGACCCCGGCTGACGTCGTTCAAGCCTGGATGGATAGCCAGCCCCACCGTGAGATCCTGCTCGGCAACTATCGGGACATCGGCGCGGGCTATGCTTACCGCAACGGCTCTACCTACGGTTACTACTGGACCGTCGATGTCGGCATGTCTTCAGACGATGGCGTTCGGCCCGGACCTACGGCAACACCGCCCGCTCCCACGCCGCCTGCCTGCTCTACAGCGACCCCCAACCCTTCCGTGACGCCGACTCGCACGCCTATTCCATCGCGCACCCCGACGGTCACCAACACACCGGTACCCCCCCGCCCCCCAACCACCCCTCCGAATTTGGTGACGGTAGTTGTAACCCCTACAGCCAATGCGGCCGGCTGGGTAATGAGTGACGATACCGGCAATCACTTCGACGACGATGATCTGTACACCGGTACGTACAGCACCAGGTTATACCACGGCGCCTTCCAGTTTGTCTTGGACGGTCGCCTGCCCGCCGGTGCGCAGATTCTGAGCGCCCAGGTCGAGTTAACGGGGCAGACGACAGAATACGTGTTGGACAATCCCGCCGAGAAGTGGAAGCTCCAGCTCCTCTCTCAAGCCATCGACGCGGATTGGTCCAGGCGCAGCTTCAACGACATCCACAACGCCGCCGTCAGGGCGACGATCCTGCCCACCCTGGGTAAGAGCGATCTCGGCACTGGCAAGACCAACATATTCACCTTCGACGGCGCTCAGTTGGGCGAGATCCAGGGGCGCAACGCCCTTTCGTTCCGCCTCGACGGTCCGACCGCAGGCAACACGACGATGAGCTGGGATACCGGCCACGGCCAGGATTCCCGCTTCCCCGGCCCCAGGCTGCGCATCGTCTACCTGCCGTCGAACGGCCAACTGCCTACCCGGACGTACACGCCTCCGCCACCTACGAAGACGCGCACGCCGACGCCGCCCATACCCACGTCGACGCCGACGAGCCCGCCAACTCCAACACAGACCCCGCCGGGTGATGTGCAAGTCATCACCATCACGCCGGTGGCCAACGCGGCGGGCTGGGTGCGTAGCGAGGACACTGTACCCAACCACCTCGGCGACGACGATATGTACGCCGGCGTCTTCAACGAATCTGTCTATTACGGTGCCGTGCAGTTCGACCTCTCGAACTTGCCAACTGGCGCCAACATCACCGGTGCGACGGTGAGCCTGACCGGCCAGTCCCGCCAATACCTGACTGGTCCCGCCCAGTGGCGCCTCGAGTTATTGAGCACCGACGTGGATTCCAACTGGCTCAGTCGCAGTTATGACGACATCAAGGGCGTACGGGTCGTCTACACGGTGCCACCGATCCTCAACAGTTCTGACCTGGCGGAATACAAGGTCAACACGTTCGTCTTCGAGCCGGCCGGTCTGGTGTTCCTCCAGGAGCGCCTGGCGGGCACCCGGCGCGCTTCTTTCCGCACAACCGGCCCGACCACTGGCGACAACAACGTCTTCTCGTGGGACAGCGGCTTCGGTGTAGGCGGATTGGGCGCCCCGCCCGTGCTGGTGATTCGCTACCAGGTGGGCGGTTCACCGGTCACCCCGGTCCCGCCGACCGCAACCCCGACGCCAAACCCGGCCGACCCACGCCAGCAGTTGATCGAGCGGATCAACCAGGAGCGGACTTCGCGCGGCATCCCGGCGTTGGCCGTCGACGTGCGCCTGATGCAATCCGCCCAGCGTCACGCCGAGGACATGGCCAGCCACAACTTCTTTGGCTTCACGGGCTCGGATGGCTCGAGCCCGAGCCAGCGCGCAGAGCAAGCCGGTTACCCAGGTCTAACCCAAGAACTGTTGGCAGCCGGATCGGATGACCCCGGCGCCATCGTCAACGCCTGGATGGGTAGCGCGCCGCACCGCGCCAAGCTGCTCGACGCCACCTTCGTCCATGTTGGCGCGGGCTATGCGGCCAATCCGTCCGCCACTTACCGCCACTATTGGGTCCTGGACATGGGCAAACCACCCGCGCCCACGCCCACTCCAGGTCCAGGTGGGACCAGCACCCTGCAGCTCACGCCGGCCGAAAACGCCGTCGGCTGGGTGCGCAGTACTGACCAGACCGGGAACCACTTTGGCGACGACGACCTGTACACCGGCTACTACAGCGAGGCAATCTATCACGGTGCGTTGCAGTTCAAGCTGGACGCCATCCCGGCCAATGCCCAGATTACCGCCGCCACAGTTGAACTCCTGGGGCAGACCGCTGAGTACCTGGTCGCCGGTGGATCATGGAGTTTGCGTATGCTGGTCCCGGCGGCTGACGCCAACTGGTCGAACCGCACCTACACAGACATCCACAATGCGGCCGTTGAGCAGACCATCCCACCGGCGTTGACTCACACCGACCTGGGGCGCGAGGTAAGGAACTCCTTCGTCTTCACCGACGACCAGCTCGCCGCCCTGACCAGTCGCCTGGCCCAGAGGACGGTCTCGTTCCGCCTGGACGGGCCAAGCAGCGGCGAGAACAACGTCTTCTCGTGGGATACAGGTTACGGAGAGGGAAGTTTGTTGGTGAAGCCGGTGCTGCGGATTAGCTACGTAGTACCGTAGTGCCGTGTTTTCATGCCAGGGCTTTTTCAAAGTCGCCACCCTTTCACTGACTTTGAAAAAGCCCTGTTTTTATGCCGCAGTGCGTTGACATTTGAGCGCCTGGGTGTTATAATGATCTCAACGCGAATCTGAACCTCACAACGGAGAGAGGCAAACATGCCTGACGGCGATCCCCTTGTAGAACTCATCCACCGGCGGGCAGCAGCCCACCAGGGGGGCGGCCCAGACCGCATCGCCCAGCAGCACGCCAAGGACAAGCACACCGCTCGTGAGCGCCTCGATCTGCTCCTCGACCCCGGCTCATTCCAGGAAATCGGCACCTACATCACCCACCGCACCACCGACTTCGGTATGGCCGACGAGCGGCCGCCTGGAGACAGTGTGGTGGCCGGCTTTGGCAAGATCGATGGGCGACGGGTAGCCGTCTATGCCCAGGACTTCACTGTCTTCGGGGGGTCCTTCTCCGAAGTCCAGGCGCAAAAAATCGGGCAGATTATGGACGTGGCCCTCCAGAGCGGGTTGCCGGTCATCGGGCTGAATGACTCGGTCGGGGCGCGCATCCAAGAGGGGGTGCGCAGCCTGGGTGGTTATGGCGATCTCTTCTGGCACAACGTTCAGGCCAGCGGCGTCGTCCCGCAAGTCTCGGTGATGCTCGGCCCGTGCGCCGGTGGCTCGGTTTACTCTCCCGGCCTGACAGACTTCGTGGTGATGGTTAAGGGCCACAGCTACATGTTCATCACTGGTCCTGACATCATCAAGACCGTCACCCAGGAAGAAGTCGATTTCGAGACCCTGGGCGGGGCGATGGTCCACAACAGTACCAGCGGGGTTGCGCACTTCGTTGCGGAGAGTGAGGAAGAGGCCCTCGCCCTGACCCGGCGGCTGCTGAGCTACCTGCCGTCAAACAACGCCGAAGATCCGCCCTACGTCCCGCCTACGGACGACCCCTGCCGGCAGGACCTGTACCTGGATAGCCTCGTTCCCGCCGATCCGACCGAGGCCTACGACATGCAACGCGTCATCGACGCCGTATTTGACCAGGGCAGCTTCCTCGAAGTCCACGAGCACTGGGCGCAAAATGTCCTCGTGG
>JBBITV010000360.1:0-4432 GCA_037440585.1 Chloroflexota bacterium | reverse complement strand
CAATCGGTGCATTTTGCGCCCTGGTCGAAGTGCAGCTTGTGGGGGATTTTGATGTGTCCCACGTTGTACTTGAATCCGTCCTGGTCGTTGCGCTTGACGATATCTTTGTGGCAACTCTGGCAGTTCGGACTGACACGGTCCGGCTCGGACATAAAGCCTTTGCGGTAGCCCTCGTAGACGACCTGGTCGGGCTTGGCGTGGCAATCGGTGCAACCGACTTTGTCAAAACCGGGATGGACTTTTGACGGAATACCGCGATCGGGCAGGCCGGCCTGGCTATGGCAGTTGAGGCAGAAGCCGGAGTTGGAAGTTGTATAGCGTGGTAGTTGGAGCGCGACGGGACCTGCAACCAGGATCAGGCCGATGGCCGCGAAGATGCTCCAGCCGGGAACGACGAACGGAAGTTTGGGAATCAGATTCATCGCCGCACCTTTTCGATGGTAACTTTGGTGTCAAGCCATGCCTGGCCCCCACCGATGGGGTCAGTGGTGACGGGGATGAGGGAATGGGGATGGACGCCGTTCCCGTGTTTCTCGCCCCACCAGATCAACCTGGTATTGCCGTCGCTGGATTGGAATTTCTCCCCTCGGGCAACCCGGCCCATCCCCCAGTGGCCGGTGCCACCGCTAATGGCCACGACGTGAGGTTCGATGCCCTGGGTCACGTGCGCCTTCAAGGTAATCTGGCCAACCGGTGATTTGACCGTCACCAGGTCGCCGGTGCGAATAAGCTTGTACTCGGCCACCTCTTTGTTAATCCAGACAGCGTTGTCATGGGTGATCTCGGAAAGCCAGGCGGACGGGGCAGCCAGGTCGGCCGCCAGGATGCCCGGCATATACGTAATCAGCACGAATTCTTCTTCGTAAAACTCGGTCAGGCCAGGCACGGGTATGTACGTAGGTAGCGTGGGCTGCCCAGCTTCCTCGAGTTGAGGAAGGTAGACTTCGAACTGGCCGGATGGGGTATTGAACCCCTCTTTCTCATAGGTGCGATATTCTGGCTGGGCGACCGGGTCGCGCCAGACGCCGTGTTCTTTGAGATAATCCAGCCCACCCGCACGCGTCAGGCCCTCGATGCGCGAGATGGCTATCTTGATGTAGTCCTCCATCGACCCAAAAGCGAAGGGCTTTTCGAGCCCGCCGCCCACACGCCTGGCTAATTCGATGGCTATATTGTGGAAGGGGACGGCCTCGCCCTGGGGCTTGACCACCGGCTGCTGCAGCCCGACGAAAGGCACCAGGTCGTATGCAGGCGGAGAGTAAATTCCCCAGCTTTCCAGGTAAGTGGCGGCCGGCAAGACCATGTCGGCCAGGGCGGCGGTCTCGGTCAGGAACGTGTCGACGGCGACGTGGAATGGGACGAGGCGCTCGTCCTTGAGCACACCGGCGACCAGGCTGGTGTTCGGGTGAGTGTAGGCGGCATTGTGGCCCCAAGTCATGAGGACACCACACTTGAGCCGCCCGTCCCGAATCGCCGGGAAGACCTGTTGGGAGGGCGCGTAGCTCGCCAGCACTGAGGCCCGGTCGACCAATAGGGCATTCTTCACCTTGGGATCGGGCGGCAGCGGGCCAGGCTCGGCCAGGGCGTAGGTGCGCGGCAGGCAGTAGCCGCCCCGGATGTCGATGTTGCCAGTCAGGGCATTGAGCAAGGCGATGGCGCGCTCGGTCTGCACGCCGTTGGCGTGCAGACTGGCGCCGCCACCAGAAATCGTAGTTGCCGGATGGGTCGTCGCGAACTCGATGGCGATGCGGCGGATGTGAGCACCCTTGACGCCGCTGGCCGCCTCGGCTGCCTCCAGGGTGTACTGGGCCAGGTGCGCCGCCAGTAGGGTCAGGGGAACGTTCATCCAGTTCTCGACAAAGTCCCGGTCGTAGAGGCCAAGCTGGACGATGACGTTGGCCATGGCCAGGGCAACCAGGCCGTCTGTGCCTGGACGGATGGGGAACCACTCATCGCTCTTGCCGGCGGTGTTGGAGGTGCGCGGGTCGAAGGTAACGAGCTTAGCCCCGCTCAGCCGGCCGTCGATCAGGCGCTGGACCAGGGGGACGTGGTATTGGCCGGTCTCATAAGGGTTGGCCCCGAAGTTGAGGATGTACTTGGCATAAGCCAGGTGGTTGACGTCCACCGACACCCCCATCGTCAGATTAAGCGCCGTCTCCTTGTTGGCGCGGGTGAGGGCCGCCGAACTAAACCAGTGTGGGGTGCCATAGGCGCGGGCAAGGCGGCTGACCAGGAGATCGTCCAGGCCACTGAGAAGGACCAGGGCTTCGGGCCGGTTGCCCTGCCACGCCTTCAATTTCTCGACGACCTCGGCGTAGGCCTGGTCCCAGGACAGGCGCTGCCACTTGCCCTCGCCGCGCGCGCCCGTGCGTTTCATCGGGAAGGCCAGGCGGTCGGGGCTGTAGAGCACCTGGATGCCTGCCAGTCCCCGGGCGCAGAGACGGCCATGGTTGTTGGGATCGCGCGGATTCCCCTCGATCTTGACCACGATGTTGTCTTCCAGATAGGCGATAATGCCGCAGCGCGCGCTACACATGCCGCAGGCGCTAGGGACGGGGAAACGCGGTGTTCCCGCCGTTCGGGAAACGCTGCGCCCGCCCTGTATAGCCTCTTGGGCCAGGGCGTTAACTGCCTGTCCGGCTGCGACGGCGCCGCCTGTGGCGATACCGGCCTTGATCAATTCGCGTCGAGTAAGCTTGTTCATGGTCATTATCCATATCCATTGACAAGGTGACAAGGTGACCGGTCACCCCATCACCTTGTCACCTTGTCACCTTGTCAGCTCAGCGGCACACTCTGCCCGCCGATGACCATCACATACCGCATCGCCATGATGCCGGCCATGACCAGGAAGGCTGCGAGCGCTGTCGGCCAGACCCTGCGCCGTGTCCAGGGCAGGACCATGAGCAACAGCGGAATGAGCGAGCCCAGGATGATTTCGCCGCCGACGAAGATCGGGCTGAAATTCAGGGTCAGGATCAGCATCGCCGCCTCACGCGCCTCGGAGTCGGCAGTCAACAGCACCGCCAGGTCGGAGAAGACCAGGAACAGGTCGAGGCCAATGGAAATGACCAGCATAGTCGACAGGTCCCACAACAGTGACTCGTTGACTTTACGGTCTTTGGTGAAGAACTTGCCCCAGATGATCAGCACCAGCATCATCATAGCGATACCGGAGACCATGGCCGAGACCAGGAACAGGAACGGCATCAGGGCCGTGTTCCACAGTGCGCGCGCCTTGCTCATCGCCAGGATGAAGCCGGTGTAGCCGTGGACCGAGATGGCCAGCGGGATGCCGATCAGCCCGAAGATCTTGGTCAACTTGTCGTTGTGGGTGAACATGAAATAGCCATAGATCATGCAGTTGATAGGGTAAATCGTCAGCAGGAAGCTGCCGTAGGTGATGGGCGAAGCGGCGTTGAGATAGGGGAACAGGTGCCAGGCACGCAGCGGCTGCCCCAGGTCGATAATCAGATTAACCGGCGCCAGGACCAGCAAGATGACCGCCAGCGTCACCCCGATCTTGCCCAGCGGCTTGAACTTCTTCATCCCGAAGCCATAGGCCAGGGTTGACATGATGAACGATCCCGCGCTGAGACCGGTCATGTAGAAATAGATGGCGATGGGCACGCCCAGCGGCGGCTCATGAAAAACATTGTAAATAACTTGGACTTCTTCGCCCATTACTCCCCTCCTTCGCCGAAGCCGAAGGTGCGCATGGCGACGGCGTCGCCGGCAATGTAGAACACGTGGGGGAAGGTGTCCTTTTCCGGCTTGAGCACCTGGACCGCGTTGGCGGCCAGGGTCCTGGCGATCCGGCTCTCGTGGTCGTTGACGTCGCCGAAGATCAGGGCGTTAGTGGGACAGGCATTCACGCAGGCCGGTTCCAGCCCGGCGTCGACGCGATGGACGCACCAGGTGCACTTCTGGACGATACCTTTAAGGGGATCGAGATAACGCACGTCGTAGGGACACGAAGCCATGCAGTACTTGCAGCCAATGCAGCGATGCGGGTCCTGCATCACAATGCCGTCCTCGCGCTTGTATGTGGCCTGGGTGGGGCAGTTGCGCACGCAGATTGGGTTGTCGCAATTGTTGCACATGGACGGGAGGAACGACCGGCTGACATTGGGGTAGCGCCCCTTTTCGATGATCTTGACCCAGTTCCGGAAAACGCTCAACGGGGTGAGGTTTTCCGCCTTGCAAGCGACAGCGCAGGCATGGCAGCCGATACAGCGCCTCAAATCGACCACCATGCCCCAGCGGACTCTAGCCATAGGCTACCTTGTTTTCTCCTTTGCATCGCAGCTAAAAAGCTGACAAGGTGACAAGGTGATCGGAGCCGAAGCGTGTCACCTTGTCACCCCCTCACCTTGTCACCCTCGCCCCATTTCACCTTGTCGTGGATTCCGGCGCGGCGGCTCGTTCACCG
>JBBITV010000359.1:0-4437 GCA_037440585.1 Chloroflexota bacterium | reverse complement strand
CCGAGTTCCTGACGGCCGACAAGAAAACCGTCGGCGTCGAAAGCTACGTGGCCTGGCGCATCACCGATCCCATCCTCTACCTCAAGAGCCTGCAAGATCAGTCGCGCGCCGAATCGCGCCTGGCCGACGTGCTGTTCTCAGAACTCGGTACGGCCCTGGGGCGGCAGGAGCTGACCGCGCTGGTCAACACCGACGCAGCCGCGATGAAGCTGCCGGATGTGCTGGGGCAAGTGACCCAGAATACCGATGCACAAGTGCGCAAGTATGGGATGCAAGCCGTGGACGTGCGCATCAAACTGCTCAACTTCCCGGAGGCCAACAAAGCCGCCGTCTTTGCCCGGATGAAGGCCGAGCGCGAGCGGCAGGCGCGCAAGTACCGTTCCGAAGGCGCGGAGGAGGCGGCCAAGATCCGGGCCGAGGCCGAGCGCCAGCGCGAGGTCATCCTGTCGGAAGCCTACGCCCAGGCGGAGAAACTCAAGGGCGAGGGCGACGCCGAGGCCATCCGCCTCTACGCCGACGCCTATGGCCAGGACGCCGAGTTCTACAAGTTTCTGCGCACCCTGGAAGCCTATGGCAAGTTCATCGACGACAAGACGACCCTCGTCTTGCCACCGGATTCGGAGCTGCTCAGGTATCTCAGCCAGGCACAGAGCAAGACCGCCGGCACTTCAGGGACAACGGGGACAAAGTGAGCTCCCGAAACGTTCAGGAGAGTGACATGGACGACGCAAATCCAACCGACGAAACATTGACTGATGAAACATCGCCGGAGGTCAACGGGGAGACCGAGGATTCCGCATACGAACGGCTGGCAGCCATCCGGGATGGTGTGCGCAGAATCTTGGGCGTGGTCGCGCAACAGTTGCACGAGGTCTTGTCCGGGCCGGGCGCGACGATCGCGACTGACCTGCGTGGCGCGTTCGGCCACATTCTGGCCAGCCCGCATCTGGGTCGGGCTGTGATGGCACTGGCCGTCGCCCTGTACCTGGCCTCGGGCATCTTCGTGGTCAACCCGGGTGAGGAGGCCGTCGTGCGCCGCTTCGGACGCATCACCGGGCGGAGCGTTGGGGAGGGTCTGCGCTATCGTCTGCCCTGGCCCATCGAACAGGTGGATAAGGTGAACGTGTCCGAGGTCCGCCGGGAGGGTGTCGGCCTCAGGCCGCCTGAGCACGCCATCGGCCTCCACCCACCCGAAGAGGTGCAGATTCTCACTGGCGACGAGAACATCGTCAGTATCAAGATCGTCGTCCAGTACCGCATCAAAGACGCGGCCGCGTACCTGTTCAAGGTCGACGTCGATCCCAATCCCCTCATCCGCAACGCGGTGAAATCCGCGCTGACGGCCCTCGGTGGCCGTGATGCAGTAGACGACCTGTTGACCACGCGGCGACCCGATTTACAGCGGGCGGTCCAGACACAGGCGCAAAAGGTCCTGGACAGTTACGAGAGCGGCATCCAACTGGTGAGCGTGAACCTGCAAGAGGTCTATCCACCCAAGGAAGTGGCCGAGGCCTTTCGCGACGTGGCCAGTGCGCGCGAGGAAAAGGCGGCCACCATTAACGATGCGCAGGGCTACATGAACAGCCTCGTCCCCCAGGCGCGCGGCGATGCGCAGCGCACCTTGAGAGAAGCGGAGGGCTATAAGACGGCGGCAATCAACAAAGCTCAGGGCGATGCGCAGCGTTTTACGGACGTTCTGGCTGAATATCGCAACAACGCGGCCCAGCATTCGACTGACGTGACGCGCCTGCGCTACTACCTGGAGACGATGGAGAAGGTGTTGCCCAAAGTCAAGAAGTTCATCGTCAATCCTACCGGCCAGGGGGTGAACGTACGCCTGGTACAATAGCACTGGCGGTAAGCTAACCACCCCGCCGTTTCGCTTACCAGGATGGGCATTTCTGTCAGGCGATTTTGCTGGATCCTTTTCACGCTAAACGGCGGTTGAGAAGTGCGACCACACAGGATATACTAAGGACATGCGTACCGGCTGTACGCGCCCCAATCAGTCGCCTGCGCACGAAGGTTGGCTTCACTCATCACATTCTTGACAAGGAGGAACAGTGGAACAAAGTCAACTTATGACCATCGGTGAAGGGGGCTGACCGCACGGGAGTGTCGCGGACGAAGTGCCCAGCAGTCTAGAGGACGAAGGGGGAGATCAGCGGAGCGCGGGGCCGGTCATGATCCAGGTGGATCGGCGCGCGTTCTTTGGGATCGTCGCGCTGCTCGGGACCGTCGGTCTGTTCTGTGTCGGTCTCTTCGTTGGCCTGGCGATCAGTGGCGCTGCACCCTGGCAACGGCTCGCGGTAGTCGCCGGGCAGCCGGCCGGGCTCCCAGCGAACCTGGCGACGCAGGGGGGCACGGCGGGATTTCCCAAGGGCCAGCAGCCACCCTCGGTCCAGCAGAACCCGCAACCACAGAACCCGGCTGGGCAGCGGGTGCGTGTCGTGGCACCGGTCAAGCCACACGAGCCGGATGGTGACCATCCACATGTCGAATTCCCCGACTTGGTGAACACCGGCAACGTGTTCGACCTGGGGGACATCGCCGCCGACTCCATGGGTACTGAGAAGTCGATGGTGGTCCGCAACTCCGGCAACCAGCCACTCATCATCGAGGATGTGGGAGCGACCTGAGGGTGCACCGCGGCGCTGGTCAGCGACAAAACCATCCCGCCCGGGGGCACCGCACTACTTCGGTTGAAGCACGACACCCGCACCATGAAGGAGCACGGCCAGCCCGGACCCTTCCAGCATGCTATCACTCTCAAGTCTAACGATCCGGCCGCGCCCCTTGTGGAGTTTCAAGTCAAAGGGAATATCAAACAGTAGCACCCGCCCCACCTATCAGATGCAGGAGGCCACATGGCAAAAAGTAGCCGCGTTCACAGTCCACCCAGTTCAGAATCCACCCTGGTCATCAGCCTGGATGCCCGTTTCTTCTACGGATTGCTCGTGGTAATCGGTCTCGTGGTGGTGTTCGGCGCCGGTTTGGTCCTGGGCGGAGCCCTCAAACCGGCCCCGGCCGGACTGGCGGTTCAGCCTCCAAGCAACCCGGCCGCCGTGCCGTTCCAGGCGCAAGGTTCCCAGGTCACCGTGCCCCTCCAGGGCCAGCCGGCGCAGGCCGCGCCCGGCGCCGACCCGAACCTCATGCGGGTTGCCAAGCCGCATGCGCCCGATGGCGACCATCCGCACATCGCCTTGCCCGAAGTGGAGCAAAGCAACTACACCATCGAGTTCGGCAAGATGACCGTCAGCGGTGGCCCCATCGAGAAGGTCGTGACCCTCAAGAACACCGGCAACCGGGATCTCGTGCTCCAGACCGCCAAGGGCTCTTGACCGTGCACCACGTCGCTGGTCAGCGACATGACGATCCCGGCGGGTGGTCAGACGAAGTTGACGATCCGCCACGATCCGGCGGAAATGAAAAAGCACGTGGAGAGTTCGGGGCCTTTCACCCACTACGTCGATATTCTATCGAACGACCCGGCCGCCCAGCAGGTCCGTTTCTCGATCACCGGAGAGTACTCCGACAGCTAAACGGACTCCGCCACCTTTTAGCATGAAAGGGGCCATTGGGCATCATAGTGCGCCGCCCAATGGCCCTTTTACAAAATTGATGGAGAGCTGCGAAGGACATGTCACGTTTTACGTTTGACGCAGGAGGCTTCAAGCATGGCAGCCACAAATACCCTATCCGGCGCGCAGCCACGCCTGCGGGTGAACCGCTTCACCGTTGGGGGAATCCTGATAGCGTTGGCCATCCTGTTCCTGATGGTCCGTGGGTTCAGCAACTCGGCTATGTACTACCTGACGGTGAGCGAGCTCAAAGCCAAGAGTAGCACCCTGACGAATCAGACCGTGCGGGTGGCGGGTGAGATCGACAAGAGCTCCATCAACCAGGACACGGCGAACCTGACGTTGAAGTTCGTTGCGACCGAGGGTAGCGAACGCCTGCCCGTGGTGTATAAGGGCATCGTCCCGGACACGTTCAACGAGGGCGAGACGGTCGTCATGGAGGGCCAGTACACACCCGAGGGCGTCTTCCGCGCCCAGACCTTGTTTGTGCAGTGCCCGTCGAAATATGAGCCGGAGATCAAGGAACTCGGGGGAAGTTAGAGGAGACGGTTTTATGTCAGAAGTTGCGTATGCTGCTCTCGTTCTCTCGTTGATTATTTCGCTCTATGCGGCCGTGGCGGCGGTCCTGGGAGCGCGGCGTGGCTTTCCAGACCTGCTGGAGAGCGCCCGCCAGGGTGTGTTCGTCGTGTGTGGGCTGGTCAGCCTGGCGACCCTCGCGATGCTCTACTTCCTGGTCACTCGTGACTTTGGGGTCAAGTACGTGGCCGGGTACACCAGCCGCGATTTGCCCTTCTTCTACACGGTATCCGCCCTGTGGGGCGGGCAGGAAGGCTCGCTCCTTTTCTGGGGCTGGGTC
>JBBITV010000358.1:0-4454 GCA_037440585.1 Chloroflexota bacterium | reverse complement strand
GTCCTCGACGACGACGAGAGCCTGGAGCGCGCGGTGCAGGCCGCCGGCCAGGTGATCGGCGACTTTGCCGCCCCGAATACCGGGCTGCTGTTCGTGGTCCCAGTGAGCAGGGCCTTGGGCTTGAAAAAGCGCCCGCCGCCGCCGGAGGCAGCGCCGGCCTGGCTCACCCTGCCCGAAACTGTTGCCGCCATCACCCGTAACACCCCGGTCGCCGAAGTGGAGAAGCTGTCTACACTGCGCCCCCTGGTTGTGCATGATACCGATAGCCTGCGTCACGTGGCCGAGGTGATCTTAGCCAACCCCCTGGTACGGGTGGTGTGTGTCGTCGATGCCGCGGCGCACCTGGCCGGACTGATCTCGCTGCAGGCGGTGGTGAATGACATCTATCTGCGCATCAGCCCTGAGGAATTCCTGGCTAAAACCACCGACCTGGCTGAGGTAGCCGAGTTCGCCAGCCGCAGCCGGGTGGCCCGGGCGCGCGACGCCATGCAGCCACCCGTCTGGGTCAAGCGCCACGAGACGGTGCGGGACGCCTTCAAGCGGCTGCGAGACTGCCGGTTGGACGGCTTGCCCGTGGTCGATGAGGAACTCCACGTCGTCGGCTACATTAATCTCCACGAGTTGCTGGCCGTGTGGCTGCGCGCCGAGCGTGGGCAAGGTTGACACCGCTGTCATGCTGAGCGGAGCGAAGCATCTCATAGGCGTGCAAGATGCTTCGCTCCGCTCAGCATGACAGGAGGAGCCTGATGCTGGCCACTCTGATTCTCCTGGTGACCTACGCCATTATCGTCACCGAGCGCGTGCACCGCACCACGGCCGCGCTCGTTGGCGCGATGGCGATGCTCCTGGCCGGCCGGCTGACCCAGGCAGAAGCATTCCGTGCCATCGACCTGAACGTGATCTTCCTGCTGGCCGGGATGATGATCATCGCCGACCTGACCCGGGAGACCGGCGCCTTTCAGTGGCTGGCCATCAGGTCGGTCAAGCTGGCCGGCGGCGATCCATTCCGCATCCTGGTGATGCTGTCGGTGCTGACGGCGGGCGCCTCGGCGCTGCTGGACAATGTGACCGTGGTGGTGCTGGTTGGACCGCTGACGTTGCTCATAGCCACCAATCTGCAAATCAGCCCGGCGCCTTTCCTGATCGCCGAGATCCTGGCGTCGAACATCGGCGGCACGGCCACGCTCATTGGCGACCCGCCGAACCTGCTCATCGGCAGTGCGGCCGGGTTGAGCTTCAACGACTTCCTGTGGCACATGACCCCGGTGACCTTCTTGATCCTGGTCGCGTTCCTGGTCACCGCCTGGTTCTTGTTCCAGCGCGAGTTAGGCAGCGATCCGGCCGGCCGGGCCACCGTCCTGGCCATGGACGAGGGCGAGGTGATTCGTAACCGGACGTTGCTGCGCCAGTGCCTGGTGGTGATCATGTTGACCCTGGTCGGCTTCCTGGTCCACCAGTGGGTGGGCCTGGAACCGGCGACCGTGGCGCTCTCAGGCGCGGCGCTGCTGTTGCTCTGGACCCGGCGCGACCCGTACGAAACGCTGCGCGAGATCGAATGGACGACGTTGTTCTTCTTCGTCGGGCTGTTCGTGGTCGTCGAAGGGGTAGTCCAGGCAGGGTTCATCGACGGGCTGGCGCGGGCGCTGCTGGCGGCCACGCAGGGACACCTGGGGCTGACCACGATGGTGTTGCTCTGGCTATCCGCCATTCTGTCCGGAATAGTGGACAACATCCCATACACCGCCACGATGATCCCCCTGGTGGAAGAGCTGGGCCAGGTTATGCCCGCTGCTCCACTGTGGTGGGCGCTGGCGCTGGGGGCTGACCTGGGGGGAAACGCCACTCTGGTCGGCGCCTCGGCCAACATCGTCATCGCCAGCCTGGCCGAGCGAGGCGGGGTGCCCATCTCGTTCCGCAAGTTTCTCAAATACGGCGTGATTGTCACCCTGGAGTCCATGGTCATCGCCAGCGTGTATGTGTGGCTGCGTTACCTGCGCTGAAGGCCTGAAAACCTGTCAGGTCTAGGCAATGGCGATGATGAAAGAGGTAACCGAACGATGTCCGATCAAGGCGAAACAAAGACGATACGAAAACTCAAAGTCGACCTGGCCGAACTGGAAGGCGCCTTCGAAGACGCTTCGTGGATGGCCAGCTATTTTCTGGATCTGGAAACCGGCCAGGTGGTCAGGATAACGGACGAGATTCGCCGGGAACTGGAGAGAATCTACGAGGAAAACTACAACCCAGAGGAAGAACAGCCCATCGCCCTGGCCGACATCCTGCAGGAATATGACTTGCCGGAATGGGAGAAGGCAGCGCTACTGGAAGCCGATCAGGTTGAAACTGGCTATCTGGAGCGTTACATTCGCGTGCCCGAAGCCGACTCCCACGAGGGCTACCGGGACATGGAAGCCTTCATCTTCACGGTCCAGGATCAACGCCTGCAAGATCAGCTCTGGCGGGCTATTGGCGGCCGGGGAGCCTTCCGCTATTTCAAGGACGTACTGGCCGCCCATCCCCGTGAGCGAGAGCGCTGGTTCGAGTTCAAGGATGCCCGGGTGCGGCAGCGGGTGCTGGACTGGCTGGAATCAGAAGGTATCGAGCCGATCATCGAGCCTCTACCAGCTACGGAACCTTCTCCACCACAACCCTCCACCCGCGCCCGGCTCATCGCCGAAGCTCTGGCCTTCGTGCGCAAGGCCAGCCAACTCCCCGGCGTGACCCGTATCGCCCTCATCGGCTCATTGACCACCGACGAACCTAACCCCAAGGACGTCGACCTGCTGGTGGCGGTGAGGGACGATGCGGACCTGGCTCCCCTGGCTACCCTGGGACGCAAGCTGGCCGGCCACGTCCAGCAATTCAATCGAGGCGGCGACGTCTTCCTGGCTGACCCACAGGGCAACTACCTGGGGCGCACCTGTCCGTGGAAGCGGTGTGGCCCTGGCATCCGTATGAGCTGTGATGCCCTACACTGCGGCCAGCGGCTCTACTTACACGACGACCTGAAAGCGGTCAAGCTCGCCAAGAGCCTCATCACGGCGCCGCCCATCGAGTTGTGGCCACAGGTGGTAGCGCGGGTTCCGATACCCGAAGACGTGGACCAGGGGCTGATTGCGCCCCTGAGAGAGTAACGGGAGAAGGAGGTGCAAATCCCATGCCTAAAAACATCCCCAACTATACCGAACTGACCCATCAAGTGGTCCGCGAGTCACCCGAGCCGCTGCCGTTTGCCGAAATCATGCAGCGCGTGCAGGCCATCGCGCCTATTACCACCAGGAATCCGAAAGGCACGATCCGCAATGCGATCACTCAGAGCCATCTCATCGTCGCAACTGGCGATGGGCGTTACGGCTGGAAACCGCGTGTGATCACCGGCTCGGTGCTCAGGTTCACGCTCTCCAAGTCCAGCCTGGAGACCGGGATCATTGTTTTCGGAGATGAGTTGAGGGACGCACTCTGGCCGACTTTCTTCGAAAGCGCCAAGCGCCGGGACCGCAACCCAGTTCACCTGGAGCTGCCCAATCGCACCGTGATCGAATTGCCCCTGGAATTCCTGGGCACGGCCACCTGGGGCGCACACGGTTCGCCTGAGTTCTGGGCCTGGCTCGATACGCTGGGGCCTGCGCCGGGCGATCACCTGATCTTCCGCGTGGTCGACGGTGAAGCCCGGCTATACAGTGTTGAGTTTCAGCCCCGCGCCGCTCGTGACGAGGCGGCCATTGTAGAACGCAACCGGGTCATGGTGCAGGCAGCTCTGGTCTTTCTCCGCCGCAAGACGTGGGGCGCAATGATCTGGGATATCGCTGCACATCTGCTGGCCACCGGGCAATACAAGCATCCGATACCGCCCGATCCGTTGTCAGAGATCTGGACTCAGGAGGTATGGGAGTCCGAGCTGGTAAAGAGAAGCCATGGCGGTGGTTGGACATGGGCTCGCGAAGCAGACGCAGAGCCGAACCTGGACCCCGTGCTGGCAGAATTAGCCAAGGCCATAGTCCCCTACTACGACTACGACAACCCACCGGACTTGCCCCGCGAGTATGATCCAGACTTCGGCAGGCGGATACGTCCCTCACGCCGCGCCCGGCGCGGGCCGGTGAAAAGCTTCACCCTGCGCGTCAACCATCGCGCCCTCCCCAAGGTCTGGCGCGACATCGAGATTGCCGAGGATCAAACCCTCGAAGACCTGCACCTGATCATCCAAAGCGCCTATGACTGGGGGGACGATCACCTGTATTCATTTTTCATAAGTGGCCGGGCGGACGATAGAGCGAGCGAAATCGGCAGCCCCTGGTCAGAGGCGAGGGTGCACACGCACCAGGTGGAAATCGGTAACCTCAACTTGAAGCCAGGTCAAAAGGTCCTGTACTTCTTTGACTACGGCGACAGCCACGAGTACGAAGTGCAGGTTCTGCGCATAGACCCGGCCGCGCCGAAGGGGAACTATCCTT
>JBBITV010000357.1:0-4465 GCA_037440585.1 Chloroflexota bacterium | reverse complement strand
CGAACCGGCGATCGGGGTTTTGCAGACCCCTGCCTTGCCACTTGGCTACGTCGCCAGAGCGGGTGATGGGATTTGAACCCACGGCCTTCTCCTTGGCAAGGAGACGCTCTACCACTGAGCCACACCCGCAAGCTCTTAACGTTAAACGTTGAACGTTCAACGTTTAACGGATCAGTGCCGAGGCCCAGACTTGAACTGGGGACCCTGCGATTTTCAGTCGCATGCTCTACCAACTGAGCTACCTCGGCGTGGATGCTCACGCCTCACCAACACGGGTCAATTTTACCATTCAAGCGGTGCCTTGTCAAGCAGCTATCGGCTCAGGTGGACCTCTTTTTTTACCTCTTCGCGCCATGCAGCTCTTGCTGAGCAGTCGGCGTCTTGGGCAAGGGCTCCGGCGCCCCCATCGGCAGCGTGTAGCGGCTCTGGCCGGTCGGCACGTCCAGCCGCCGCGTAACCGCCCCCGTATCCACGACCAGTTTGAAGGGGCTATCCGCCGTCACGCTCACCGTGACGGACCGGCCGCCTGCATCCGGCGTCGCCACCAGGCTGACGGTATGGGTTCCGAAGCGCAGGTTCTCGATGCCAGAACGTTGGGCCGAGCGCAGCCGCCACGTCAGCGTGTCGGACGGGGCGTCCGCGCGGAAGCCCAGCACGTCCTCGATGAGCAAGGCAATCGGACCGAGGCCGGACCAGCCGACGAAGTCCTCATAAGCCCGGCGATTGCCGTACTCCGTAAAGAAGCCGGGACCGGGCGCCTCGGACAGGTAGTTTTCCCAGATCGTGCCCGTCGCGTCGTACACGGCGGCCATGTTGGCGATGTGATTGGCGCTGGCCTGGCGGGCGAAGGCAGCGTAGCCGTAGCGATCCAGGCCCTTGATGATGGCATAATTGGTTGGAGCCAAGACCGCGCCTTTCCATTAGCCGCCCTGTCGGTCTTAGCGTGGGTCGTCGGCGGAGAGGGTGGGGCAGACGTGGGGACGCCAGAATTCCTGAGGGTTGGCCAGGTGCTTCTGTAGCGCCGACGCCTGGCGGTCGTCGGCGATCCCGGCGGTGAGGGCCCAGAAGGCGGCAACGGTTTTGGTACGCTGGAACCGCCCCGCGTCGTCCAGGTCGTAGTAGAAGCCGTCCCGGTCGTCCCAGAACCTGGCGTTGATCAGGGCACGCAAGGCTGTAAACTCGCGCTGATACTCCTCGGCCAGGTCGCGCTGGCCGACCGCGCGGGCGATCTGGGCGATAGACTGGGCGGCCAGAGCTTGTTGCATCGATAGATCGACCCAGGCTGTGGCGTCGCGGGGCGAGTTGTCCATGCCGGAGCCCAGGTTGTTCGCCCAGTACAGACCGTCGGGCTGGCGGCGGTGGGCCTTGAGCCACTGGAAGTAGCGCGTGAGGTGCGGCAGAACCCGGACGAACCGGCTGGAATCGCCGGTGAGCTCGTAATACTGCCACTCGGCCCAGGCGAAGAGAGGCGGATTGATGGCCTCAGGGTTGTCCGGCGTGAAGACGTCCTTGGCATTACTCTCACGAATCATCCGTGAGATGAAGCCATCGGGGTGTTGCCGGCGGTAGAAATTATCCAGGGACGCGATCCCGGGAAAGACGTCCGCGCCATAACGGGCGAACATGGCGATGAACGAGGTGTCCCACTGGAAGATGTTGTCGTCGAAAGCCTCGTCCATGTAGGCGCTGACAAAGCCGTTCTGGGGCGTGCCGTACCGGATGTGGTTCCAGGCCAGGCGCCAGGCAGCCCAATAGAGATCGATCCACTCCGGCCGCTCGTCGAGGATGGGGCGCGGTAGGCGGTCCTGGAGCGACGGCCTGTCGATCCCGCCCCGGTCCATGAGGCTCAGGTCGTCCACGGCCGCGGCGCGGCCGTAGTGCCGGAAGCCGGCGCCACCCGACGCCGTCCAGTCTGGATCGAGCTGGTACTGCAGTTGCCAGCCCGGCTCCGCCTCGCCATCGGCCCAGGCTTTGGCGCGCAGCCACAAGCCATCGACGTCGACCGCGAGGTGGTACCACCGATCGGCCTCGACGTGTAGCGGGGCATAGGCGGTCCAGAGGTCGTCGCGGAGCAGCGCCAGGAAATTCTGAGGATCGAGGGCACGACCATAGCCGATGGTGACCCAGTACTTGATCTTGCCATCGGCATCGGACAGGGCCAGGGCACTGGAATCGAACGGACCGATATCGGCGACCGGGGGCACGTAGACCTTGCCCCGCGCCTGGAGGTTGTTGCTGAACGCGAGACGGGTATAGACCTCAACCCGCGAATCGTCATCACCTCCGACGCGCAATGTGCCTGTGGCACTTCCCCAGGCGGCGTCCCCGGTGATGACGTAATTTTTCAGGCTGTCGAAGGAGAAATCGTCTACGAAGGTCAGCGCTGCGGCGGGGTGGGCCTCAGCACGATACGGAGCAGGGGCAAGAGGAATAAGGTTCAGAAGAAAGGTCATCCATAGCACCTACTACGAACCCTGCAACCTGCAGGCTGGCAACACGTATACCTCAATGGCGGTTAGCCATCAGCCGTCAGCTATCCGACATTGCGTTTCACGCAAAATCGGCTATAATAGCCTTGTGCCGCTGGCCTTGACCCCAAAGGAGTGGGAATATGTTCCGCCTTCGTCGGGCATGGCTTGCCCTGGCCGCTGTCCTGTTCCTGGGATGGATAGTGGCCGGGACGGCCTATGCTCAAGACAAGACTTACTACTGGCAACGCTTTGACGTCGATCTGACCGTTCAGCCGAATGGCGATTTGCGTGTGGTGGAGACCCAGGAGTTTGTCTTCACCCAGGGCACCTTCCGGTCAGTCTATGCTTCGATTCCCCTCAACCGCGTTGAACGCATTACAGACGTGCAGGTTCTGGGCGATGGACAGCCCTATCAGGATAGTCGCAACGACGAACCGGGCACCTTCGAGACTTCCATTGAGAAAAATGAGTTTCTCATTCGCGTTCGTATGCCCCCGACGACGAATGCCACGCGCACGTTCGTGATTAGTTATACGGCCAAGGGCGCCCTACGCATTTACGAAGGAGGCGACCAGGTCTGGTGGGTGGCCATCAGCGGCCAGCGCGACTTTCCGGTGCGCAATGCGACGGCCACGGTTCACCTGCCGCCAGGTGTCGACCGGGTCCACCAGGCTGCGTCGACCGGAAGCGTGCAGACCGCCCCGCAGATCGTCGATCCGCGCACGGTCGTCTTCACGGCACAGAACCTGAGATCGGGCCAGGACCTGGAAGTCCGGGTCGAGTTTCCCCACGGCGTGGTGCAGGCCATGCCACCTGCGTGGCAGGCCCAGGCAGACCGGGAAGCAGCCGCTCGCGAGGAGCAACTGCGCTACGAGCAGACGGTCAAGCCCGTGGTCAACCTGGCTCTGGGCGCACTGGGCCTGTTGATCGCTGTCGCCGGCTCGATTGGCGTATACCTTCTGTGGTACACCAGGGGCCGGGATGCTCCGGCCGGCCTCGTCGCGGACTATCTCAAGGATCCGCCGGACAATACCCCGCCCGGCGTGGTCGGCACGTTACTCGATGAGGAGTCGGAGATGCCAGATATTATCGCCAGCATTGTCGACCTGGCCCGGCGCGGGGTCATCAAGATGACCGAGATTAACGAGCCCGGATTCCTGGGCATCGGCACCCGGCGCGATATGCAGTTCACTCGCCTGGACAGCCAGCAAGCCCTGCGCCCCTTCGAGCAAACCCTCCTTGACAACCTGTTCAGCCGGGGCAACGAGGTCAAATTGTCCGACCTGAAGGAACGATTTTACACAGCCATTCCAACAATCCAAAGCCAACTATACAACGAAGTTGTGAAAGCCGGATATTTCCGCCGCAGTCCTGAGAGCACCCGGCGAATTTACACTGGATTGGGCATCGCCGCGCTGGTCTTGTCGGTCGTGGTGGGCATCCTTGCCCTGATCATCCTGATCCCGTATGCCGAAGCTGCTCTGTGTCTCCCGGCTGGCTTGATCCTGGCCGCGGTGGCGCTCCTGATCACCGGTCGTTACATGCCGCGCAAGACGCTCCAGGGCGCCGAGGCTGCCGCAAAATGGCGCGCGTTCCGCCGTTACCTGCAGAATATCGAGAAATATACCAACCTGCAAGACGCTAAGGGCATTTTTGACAAATACCTGCCCTACGCCATCGCCTTTGAGCTGGAGAAGAGTTGGGTCCAGAAGTTTGCCACCGTGGACGCGCCCGCTCCCACCTGGTACGAGCCTGCCGGGCCGGTCATTATCGAAGAGGGGGGCTGGCCAAGACGCCGCTCCAGGCGCACTCACCCAGGTATGGGCGCGCCTGGCTGGGGTCCGTCATTCCCGCATGAAGACCGGGGCGAGGAGTCGCCGCGCCTGCCTGACCTGCAAGAAAGCAGCGACCGCATGGGCCGCGGCCTGCAAGGGATGAGCGACGGCCTGACGTCTATGCTTAACCTGGCGGGTGCCATCCTGTCGAGCGCCCCG
>JBBITV010000356.1:0-4478 GCA_037440585.1 Chloroflexota bacterium | reverse complement strand
GCACGTACACCTGGGTGCGTTTCCGCCTGAGCTACGGCGCGCCGGCCCAGCCGACCGGCCCAACGGACTTCGGCGAGGTGGAAGATTACCAGGTGGGGGTCTTCCTGCGTGATCCATAGTGCGGCATAGCCGCAGCCTCAATCTATGGGACGCGGTCAAACGCAGACGAACGCGGAAAACCTTTTCCTCCGCGTTCGTCTGCGTTCGTCCGCGTCCCACTATTTGCCTGATCAACGCAAATGCTGTGAGGTAGTTCTATAACGCATGCTTGACAACCCGGCTGAACCGGTGTAATATGTGGCCATCTGGATGGCTACGCGAAACCGGACGGAGGGTGGACCATGCAAGGTCACCAGTTACCCCTGTTCCCGCCACCGGGCGTCCCAGGGGAGCAGACCCAGCCAATCAGCCCTGGTGCGGAATTGTCCAGGGAATCGTCACTGGCAACGGCCATCGGCGCCTTCCACGGCTATATGCTGCGCCGTGGATTCAGCGATAACACAATCAAGTGCTTCCGCAGCGATCTGCGCTTGTTGAGCAAGTTTATCGGGCAGACCACGCCCGTCTGGAAAATTCAGACCAGGGACCTGGAAGACTTCTTGACCTACCTCCTGGAGGGTCGCGGTGTTCCGTGCAACGCCAAGTCGTACAGCCGCCGCCTGACGACTCTCAAGGTCTTCTTCCATTGGCTGGCGGAAACCGAAGTCCTGCGGCATGACCCGGCTGCGCCGATCGCCCACCAGCGCGCCTCAACACCCTTGCCAGAGGTGCTTTACCCTGCCCAGGTCGACCGGCTCGTGGAAACGGCCCGGCGTCTGATGAACGACCCCGAAAAGCCCGACACCCGGCCATACCTGTTGGTGAGCCTGCTGCTCCAGACCGGCATCAAGAAAGCCGAGTGTATGAACATTGCCCTGGAGCACACAGACCTGTCCGATCCCCAGCACCCGGTGCTCTACGTCCGCTACGCCAACGCGAAAAGTCGCCACAAGGAGCGCAAGTTGCGCCTGCCGCCCGATTTTGCGCCTGTCTTGGAGAAGTATCGCGCCCAGTACCAGCCCCGGGTGAACCTTTTTGAGTGCACTGCGCGCAACCTGGAGTACGTGCTGACCGGCCTGGGCCAGCTCGCTGGCGTCGAAAACATCTCTTTCGAAATATTGCGTATGACGTGTGCAGTGCGGGATTTCCAGGCTGGCATGCCGGCTGAGGCCCTGCGCCAAAAATTGGGACTATCGCCGATCACCTGGACGGAGACAGGGGAGAAGATACGGCACCTGGCGGCGGCGCCGTTGTGAACGATGGGGTATGATGCGTGAGGCGTGAAGAAATCCTCACGTCGCACGCAGCATGTTTCAATTTTCACCTCAAAATAAATCACTTACTCGTAACGCCTGAATCAGTCCAACGTTATAAAGGGCGAGCGCGGGACCAAAGAAAACTCACTCAGCCCCTTCGCCAAGAGCCGTCGCAACCTATCCCGCGCAAACAAGGGCGAGGCAACCGTGCAGCTTCGCCCTTTTGTTTTTGGGCAATACCGCAAAACTCGCTTTTGCGCCATTGCGTTTTTCAGGTTCGGGGTAGGGCTGTTGACCTGGCCAGGGTGGTGGGCTATAATTCCCCGGAACACCTGTTTAACTGGAGCAGACAACATGGCCCCAACCGACCGTTTCGTCTCGGAGACGCCTATCCGCGTGCGCTACGCCGAAACCGACCAGATGGGCATTGTCCATCACAGTGCCTATATCATCTGGTTCGAAGCTGGCCGCAGCGACTGGATGCGCCAGCGCGGCTCCAGTTACGCGGCCCTCGAGGCGCGCGGCTACCTGCTGCCCCTGTCTGAAGTCAGCGCACGATTCATCGCTCCGGCGCACTATGATGAATTGGTGATCGTCAAGAGCTGGGTGGAGGAGATCAAGAGCCGCAAATTGACCTTCGGATACGAGGCGATGAACGCGGAGAGCGGCCAGCTTCTGGCCACGGGGTTCACCAGCCACATTTGCACTGACCGATCCGGCCGGGTGACGACCTTCCCGGCCGAAGTGTTTGCACTGCTAAAAACGTGATGCGTGACCGACTCTCACGCATCACGATCTACCCGGCCAATTCCAATATGCGCCCCAGTCCCTGGTCAATCAAGTCCACAAGGTCCTGCACGCAAGCCCGGTAGCTATCCAGGGAACCAAGGTACGGATCGGGGATGTCGTATTTTACCCCAGCCATTTCGCTCAACAAAAAGATTTTGCCACGCGCGCTTGGGCATTCGGCCGCCAGCGCCTCGCGGTGGTTCTGGGTCATGACGAGGACCAATGCCGTACGCTCCAGGTCGGCGCAGGAGACGTTGTGGGAGCGGTGTTGCTCGATATCCAACCCGCGCTCAGCCATCACCTGGCGGGCAGCCGCCGTCGCCGGGACGTCTTCAATAGCCCACGTGCCAGCCGATTGCACCTGGTAGCGACCGTCCAGGCCTTCACGACGAAGACGGTCCTGTAACAGTGCTGCCGCCATCGGCGAACGGCAGCGGTTGGCCGTGCAGATGAGAAGAATCGTTTTCATGCCAATAACTGAAGCCCCCGGCTGCCATTATACTTTTGCACCTGAACGCTGTCAAACTCTATTGAAACTACCGGAACCGCAATTCGGGGGGGAGCAAGCTGAGGACGAAGGCGGCTGTCCTGAGGGCGAGTGGCGCGAAGGTGGAGCCACGCACACCGTGATCGACCAGGGGGAACGGGAAATTGACGGCCAGGATAACAGCTACCTGGGCCAGCACCAGCCCACTGACCAGCCCGAACACCAACCCTGCCACCCGGTCTGGCCAGCCCATGAACGCCAACTGGATCACTATCTGCAGCGCCTGGCCGACGACACCGGCCAGCAACCAGACGATGAAGAACACCAGCAGGAACACGGTGGCGCGGGCCAGGTTCACGTCGGGGAGCCACGGCCACAGGCTGGCCGCGGCACTCTGGTAGAGCTGGCCAGCGACGGCGACGCCGATGAGAAATCCGGCCAGTCCCGTGATTTCACGGACTAACCCAACCCGGAAACTGGCCCAGGTCGTAGCAGCCACGAGCAGCAACAGTCCGAAGTCGAACCAGTTCAAGGCATACCTCTAACAGCGTAGCGAAGAACTACCCTATGAAAGATTATCGGCGCTATGGCGTAAAACGTGAGGGAGAAACGTAAAACGTGCTTGACAAGCCTGTGGCGCTGTGGTAAAGTTGCGCCAATTTAACGCTAGAGGAGAAACCTATGCGCAGCGATATGATCAAGCGCGGATTCGAACGCGCGCCACATCGAAGCTTACTGCGGGCGACTGGCACGATTCACAGCGACGCGGATTGGGACAAGCCTTTCATCGCCATCGCCAACTCCTACACGGACATTATTCCCGGCCACGTCCACCTCAAGGAATTCGGCGAGGTCGTCCGGCAGGCTGTGCGTGAGGCGGGTGGGATTCCATTCATGTTCAATACCATCGGCGTCGACGACGGTGTTGCCATGGGACACTTCGGCATGAAGTACAGTCTGCCCAGCCGCGAGCTGATCGCCGATTGCGTGGAGACGATGGTCGCCGCCCACTGGTTCGACGGGATGATCTGCATCCCAAACTGTGACAAGATCGTGCCCGGGATGCTCATGGCGTCCGTGCGCCTGAACATCCCAACCATCTTCGTTAGCGCCCGCCCGATGCGTGCTGGCCAGACGCCTGAGGGCAGGATCATCGACCTCTCGACGGTATTCGAGGGCGTCGGCGCGTACAAGGCCGGGCGGATCGACGAAGACCAGCTCAAGATTCTGGAGGAATATGCCTGCCCGACCTGCGGCTCGTGCTCTGGCATGTTCACCGCCAACTCGATGAACTGCCTGTGCGAGGCACTCGGCATGGCTCTACCCGGCAACGGCACCATCCTGGCAACCGATCTGCGCCGGGAACAACTGGCGCGCGACGCTGCCCATCAGCTCCTGCGCCTGGTCGAAATGAACCTCAGACCGCGTGACATTGTCACCGCCGAAGCCATCGACAACGCCTTCGCCCTGGACATGGCGATGGGTGGCTCGACCAATACGGTGCTGCACACCATCGCCATCGCCCGCGAGGCAGGCGTCGAGTACCCGCTGAGCCGCTTGAACGAAGTGGCGGCGCGCGTGCCCAACATCTGCAAGGTGGCGCCGTCGTCCCACTATCACGTCGAGGATGTGGAGCGGGCCGGCGGGGTCTCAGCCATCCTCAATGAGCTGGCAAAACGCCCTGGCGTCCTCCACACGGATGCGATGACCGTGACGGGCCGGACGCTGGGGGAGAACGTCTATGGGGTCGAGAGCCGTGACCTGGAGTGCATCCGGCCCTTGAGCAACCCGTACAGCGAAACGGGCGGGCTGGCGGTCCTGTTTGGCAACCTGGCGCCCGAGGGCGCGGTCATCAAAACCGCAGGTGTGGCACCGGAGATGATGGTCTTCAAGGGTCCCGCGATTGT
>JBBITV010000355.1:0-4495 GCA_037440585.1 Chloroflexota bacterium | reverse complement strand
ATCCTCTCCCAGGCTTATGAGACTTGTTTTTTTTGTCATGCTATTCCTCGTTTATGTTTCAGGCTTGACCACTTCCTTGACCGCCTTCGCCGCGGACTTGACCGCTTCCGAGAGTGTGGGATGGATATGAATGGTCTTGGTGATCGCCTCGAGCGGGCCACGATTGTACATCGCGACTGCAATCTCGTGAACCAGAATATCCGCGTGCGGGCCGAGAATATGCCCGCCCAAGATTTCGTTCGTCTGCACATCGGCGACAATTTTGACCAACCCCTTGGTTTCGCCCAAGGCTTTGGCGCGCCCGCTCCATGCGAAAGGAAAAATCCCGACCCCGACACGGAAGCCTTGCTCACGTGCCTGAGCCTCTGTCAAGCCGACACTCGCCACGGTCGGATCGGTAAAAATCGCGCGCGGCACCACCCGGTAATCCACTGCCCGTGCCAACCCTTTCACCGCGTTCAGTGCGGCGATGGGTCCGTCGTACGTCGCCTTGTGCGTGAACATCGCGCCGCCGATCACGTCACCGATCGCGTAAATATGCGGCGCATTGGTCTGCAACTGCGCATTCACACGGATGCCGCGCCCATCGGCCTCCACACCGGGCTTGTCGAGATTCAGTCCCACGACATTTGGCTTGCGACCTGAGGCGATGAGAATCGCACTCGCGCGGAAACTCTCTTCTCGTCCATTCACCTGTGCCACGACGATCTTTTCCATGCCCTCCCGTTCGACACGCACGACCGGCGCACGCGTCAATACGTGAATGCCCTCCTCGCGCAAGACGTCCGCCAGCGCTTCTGAAATCTCTGGCTCCTCCTTCGGCGCGAGGCGCACGTTCCGCTGCAGGAGCGTTACTTTGCTCCCGAACCGCGCATACATCTGCGCGAATTCCAAGCCCACGTATCCCCCACCGATCACAACGAGCGAACGCGGGATACTTGTCAGTTGCAGCGCCTCATAGTTCGTCAAGAATCCCGCGTCGCTCAACCCATCAATCGGCGGAAGCGGATCATCCGCGCCGGTGGCGATGATGAATTTGCTCGCGTGCAAGCGGTCCCCATTCACTTCGATCGCATTGCCGTTGACGAAATGGGCGCGTCCTTTGAAAAACGTGATGCGCGGATTGTTTTCCAAGTCAGCGTAAATGCTGTCAACAATGCCGCGCACGATTTTGTCCTTGCGCGCCACCGCTGCGGCAAGATTCACGCGCACCGCGCCTTCAATTGCTACTCCAAACTCGTGCCCGCGCCGCGCCAACTGCGCGACTTCCCCCGACCGAATGAGCGTTTTGGTCGGGATGCACCCTTCGTTCACTCAAGTGCCGCCGACCTCGCGCATTTCAATCAAGCCGACGCGTGCGCCGAGATTGGCGCTCATGTGCGCCGCCGGCAAACCGCCTTGTCCCGCACCGATGACTACAACGTCAAATGTATCCACTATAGCTGCTCCATTTGTCTCCGCGCTTCCTCACTGCGCCGGCTCGGTCAAGCGCACGAGCACCATGCAGACGTGGCCGCGCCGGGTAACGAACGATTCGCTGCAATAGGGGCAGACTGCCTCTGCCGCCTGGCCGCGCGGACCCACGTAGCAACAGCCCACCGGGCAAATGTGAATCTTGTCCGCGCGGAGCGATTCGGTACAGTAGGGGCAGGGGGTCAGACGGGCGGATGGCTGCACCCTCTGGCTGGTTCTGGGTTGTGTCTTAGGACGTGTCAAGATGGCCTCCTCTACCTGGCTTTCACAACAGATACAGATACCTTGAACATTCACACGACGCCGATCACAAAATCCCGTCCCTCCCACCGGCCGGCCTGCGGCCAGTAGTAGGTAAAGCGTAGGGCGCGGCCGGGGCTAAAGAAACAGGATGGAAACTCGCGCGCCCACACGCCGGGCGCGATTTCCGCCATCGGTCCATGGTGCACCGTCGTCCACTCGTCGGCCGACCAGTGGAGTTCGGCCGGGGCGTATACTTCCAGGCGCAGCCGCTGGTCAGCCCGGATGGCGCGCACTTTGTGGTTGAACTTGCAAATGACCAGGCCTGCCCTGAGCGAAGTCGAAGGGTCAGAGCGCTCGCCCCGGCACACGTAGCGCTCATAAACCGGCGCGACGCGGTCGAAGACCCGCCCATCAGCCAGCGAGCGTAGCAGCTTGACGTATTCGGCGTGGGTCCAGGCCAGAGGTGTCGCTGCACCGGTGCCACGACCCAGAAACAGGTCCCGCTCTGGGACGTCGGCGGTGTCCCATACCTGCTCCGGCAGTAGCCCACCCGCGTTGGCAAAACACTCCAGTGCCTCCAACAGCCGCTTTGCCTGGTCGGGCCGATCCGCCGCCAGCGCAAAGTGAGCCCGCTCACCTGTAAGAAGTGGCCAGGCTCGCCCTATCCCTGTACCGTCGTAGGGTGAGCCGTCCTCACGCTCGCCGTAGCCGTCGCCGTTGTACCGATGCCAGACGGGGCCGCAGGGAGTTTCATTCCGCAGTAGTACGTTTACCACCGCCAGTGTCTTCAGGACGTGAAAGTCGTCGGGGGCCCGCAAGCCGTAGCGCACCAGGTCCAAGAACGAGGGGTCTACCAGGCAGCACTGGGAGACCTGGAGCTCCCCCGGGCGATTACGCACCGGCAGGAAGACACGGCACTCGGTACCGGCCTGATCCAGGTCATCGGGCCTGAGTGAGGCGATGCGCTCATAGTACTCGGGGTGGCCCGGCAGTAGCTCGCCACAGTGAGTGAAGGTCCAGTCCTCGATGTGAGTGGCCCAGTAATCGGCCACGTCCAGAAAGTAACGAGCCAGGTCTTCCTCTCCAGCAGCCATGGCGAACTCCGCAGCGCAGACCAGGGCAGCGATTTCGGCCGCCAACGTGCTGGGCGAGTAGCCGGCATTCTCCTCCCAGCGTTCCTGGGGCGTGACTGGACCGTTTCGGGCGATGAAGAGGGCCGCCCGGTGCACCATGGGCCAGGCGTCGAAGTCATCCAGGGCGTCTGCTTCCTGCAGCCGCCAGGCCAGGATGACCGGGAAAGCGACCTCGTCCAGTTGCAGACCATGCCAGTAGGGAGTTCCGCCTACCCAGAAGTTTTGTGGCCATGCACCGTCAGGCCGCTGGGTGTCCGCCAGGTAGGTTAGCGTCCGGCAGGCCGCGGCCATATCTCCCAAGGCCAGGCGGGCCGTGGCCATGTGATAAAGATCGCGCGGCCAGACCAGGTGATAGCCGCCCGTCTCCACGGCGGTGACCTGCTCGCCCCACGGGATGGAGAGGGAAGCGATGTGGGCTCCTGGATAGGTTTTGTCTTCGTGGGTTGCCAGCACCATAGCGCTGGTGCGAGCCAGCCGACCTTCGTCACCACTAACCGCGCTCAGGCGTTCGAGGTCCAAGGATCTCAGATAAGCGCACCAGCCAGCCCGGTAGGCGGCCTCGACGTCGGCGTACGGTTTGGCCAGAGTGGTCAAAGCGGTGGTGACAGCCTGGTCGGCGGTGGGGCCAAAGCCGAGGGCGACGGTGAACTGACTGCTGACAGCCGATCCCTGGCCACGGTCCCGAGAAGCCTCTGCCAGGGCAATCTGCGCAGTGAGCGCCACATTACCGTCGTCCGCCGTATCAAAGGTCCAGTCCATCTGGAAATTGTCGTGCAGATCCTGCCACCCGTCAGAGAAGCCGACAAAGCCGCAGGAGGCTTCCACTACCGGGGCCGAGGTAACCAGAGCCAGCGCGATGTCTTCTCGCCAGGCGAGCAGCACCGTCTGCTCATCCACCTCTAGCACGCGGGCGAAGTTGTGCCAGCCCTGGTTCTTGATTTGAGGGTTGAGAAGCAGATAGAGGGCGTAGTCCTCAACCCGGCCGCGTAGCGCTTCAAAGACCACCTGCATCATCAGGGCGTCCGCATCGGGATCGGTCACAATGTGCTTGATCAAGCGGTAACGACCCGCCGGGTCGGTGTTGACCAGCCGGTAGGCCGGCACGCCATCGTCCAGGCAGTAGACCTCGTGCTGCAGGTCGCGCTGCTCCTCGTGAACGAAGGTGCGTCCGTTAGTCACCAGCAACTGCAGATCTCGGGTGTTGGCTATGTCCACCCGGGGGTAGTACACTTCGGTGAGGATGCCCTGGGATAGGGTGAACCAGACGCGGGAGCGCGCGCTATAGGCCGTACCGACGCCCACCTTACGTGCTGTTTGCCAGCGAGGTTCGATACCGGGATGTCCTACACCGCAGGGGAGCAGAGGGGCAGGGGAGCGGGGGAGCCTCTCTGCCTCCCTGCTCCCCTGCCCCTCCGCCCCTCTACTCCCTTGCTCCTCTGCTCCTCTGCTCATTGATTCTCCAGCACCCGGCTCGGATAATAGGGTGAGACAGCCGCGGCCAGGGCCTCGGCCGTCACCTTCGTCGGGTCGTAGACTACCCAGGCCCTCCCCTGCGGGAAACTCCCGTCGCCCTGGCGCACGCCCGGATGCTCCAGGTGGATGCTCCCCACGCCAGCAGCACAGACGGCTCAAGTCATTCCAATCCA
>JBBITV010000354.1:0-4499 GCA_037440585.1 Chloroflexota bacterium | reverse complement strand
GCGGATCTGGCCGAGCCGGATCGTCGTTTGTCAAGTCACCTTTGTCCACCGATCCCGCCTGCTGAACGCATCGCCATCATTTCGGCCACTAATGTTTGCCACCGGTATCATTGATCGCCGGGCGGTCGCCGGTGCGCGATTGGCTTCTTCCGCGATACGCCGCTCCAGGGCATCGAGCGCCTGCACCACCCTGTACGACGCACGCTTCAGGTCAGCCATCGCCACTGGAGCGGCCCGCCCATCCCCTTGCTCATGGGCCGCCAGGATGGCCGCCAGTGCCTGGTGGACCTCCCGGTGAGGGGCATCAATGGCATTGAACTCCGGCAGATGGCCCCAATCCCTGCGCCCGCGCCTGTGATACCATCTTCCCAGTGCGCAGTCCGTGTGCGAGGTCAGTTCGCGTGCCTCGATGACCTTCCCCCCCGCCAGCATGGCCTCCACGCGCCTGATCCAGCTCAGGTGTGCCTCCTTGAAACCCTGGATTTCAGTCTCAGCCGCCACCGATTCGGCTGGGAGTTTGAACTGCCTGACCAGTTCTTGCAGTGCCTGGGCCATCTCACTCAACGACTGGGCTGAAGCGCTCACTTCCTCCACCTGTGCGCTCATCTCCTCGGCGGTGGCAGAGACCTGCTCGACCACCGCGCTGTTCCCTTCGCTGACATGGGCGATGTTCTCGATCGCCTGCGTCACTTCGGTCGAACCGGCCGCCATCTCCTCAGTGGCGGCCGTGTTCCCCTGCACGACAGCCGCGACCGACTCCATGGCGCCGACCAGTTCCTTCGACGACGCGGTCATCCGGCTGGCGGCAGCGGCGATTTCTTCGGCCTGGCGATTGACCGCCTCGACGGCTTGTAGGATACTGACCAGCGCCTGGCCGGCCTCACCAGCCCGGGCCACGCCATTCTCCACCTCTTTGGCACTTTCGTCCATGGCCACCACCGCTTCGGCGACGGTCTCCTGGATGCCCTTGACCAGGCTGGCGATCTCCCGGGTGGCGGTGGCAGACTTCTCGGCCAGCTTGCGCACCTCGTCGGCCACCACGGCGAAACCTTTGCCGTGTTCCCCGGCCCGAGCGGCTTCGATGGCCGCGTTGAGGGCCAGCAGGTTGGTCTGGGAAGCAATGTCGTCGATGGTCTCGACGATGGCCCCAATCTGGTCCGAGCGGTGGCCCATTTCCCTGACCTTCTCCGTCGAGAGCCCAACCCTGGTTCTGATGTTTGCCATACCTTTGACGGTCTCTTCGACCGTGGTGGCCCCAACGCGGGCCGCCTGGGCCGCCTCAGCCGAGCCCCTCGCCCCGGCCTCGGCGTTGGCGGCCACTTGCTCGATAGCGTCGGTGATTCGAGCGATCATCCTGGAGGATCTATCGACGGCCGACTTCTGCTCCTGCGCGCCTTTCGCGATGCCGTCTATGGCGTGGGCCAGATTGCGGACTGAGGCGTTGGTCTGCGTGACGGACCGGACCTGTTGGGCGGTTCCGCCGGCCACCTGAGCGATGCCGGTGCTGATCTGCTGGACCAATTGTCCGGCCTGCCCGGCCGAGTCTGAGAGCTGGTGACTGGCCCCGGCGACGCCATTGGCGCTCGAGGCCACCCGGCCGATCAGGGTGCGCAGACTGGTCTGCATTCGGGCAAAAGCCAGGCTCGCTTCGTGCAGCCGGGCGATCATATCGTTGAAGGCGGGCGCCATCGAGCCCACTTCGTCAGCAGCGTCCAGGTTCAGTTCTTCAGTGCGGATCGAGACCTGGCGGGTCAGGTCGCCCTCCGCAATCGCCTCGATTTCCTGCACCAGATGCGGCAAATCTTCCCGGGCGATCTGATCCGCCGTGCCGGCGATGATCTGCAGCGGCTTGAGCACAATGCGCCGGAGCGCAAGAGTCAGGCTCACCCCCAGCACCAGCAGTGTGGCGCCCAGCGCCAGCAGACTGGTCAAAACGTAGCGTTGCCTGGCCTGGTTAAGATCGGCGGTAGAGTACTGCAGGTGCAGAATCGCGCCGACGTCGCCCAGTTTCCACGCAGAATGGCAGCGCACACAGTCCGGTGTGACCCGGTCGGCCTGGTAAATATCGACCACGTCAGCGCCCGGGACCTGCACGGGGTCGTCGCTGGCCTGGATGCGCGCCAGGACATCAGCCGGAACTGTCCATGTCGCGCGGTCGTGTTGTGAGGCGTAGGCAACCGTCCCATCCGGGTTGATCAGGCAAATCAACTGAACGCCCTTGGTCTGGCTGGCGCGCTGCAAGAGCTGCTGGAACAGCTCCATGTTCCCTTTTTCCAGGGAATCGGCCATGCCGGTGTGGACGCTGTTGAAGACATTGAACGCCCCGGCCTGTGCCAACCGATCCAGGTCCCGCGCGTTGGCCTGGTACTGCAGAAAGAAGCTCAGGCCCAGCACCAGGGTCAGTGCCAGCGCCAGCACCAGGGTTATCTTGATGCCGATGGGCAACTTCTTCATGGTCACTTTCCTTGCTCACTCTGTTCCCGGATGCGGTAGAACGGGAACTCCCGCTGGTGCGCGAACTCCGGCCGGGCACAGCCAATACACGGCGCGCCCGCCCCTACGCACCAGTTCACCTTGCTGTTCCAGTGGCGGGTCGGGCAATCCGCATGGGTGCGGATGCCCAGGCATCCGAGCTTGAACAGACAGCCATCATCTCCAAAGAAGCGGGCGAAGTGGCCCATCTCATAGCTATAAAAGCGCGGGCAGCGCGTATGGATCACCGACCCATAAAAAAGCTGTGGACAGCCCTGCGCGTTGAGTGCTGGCTGCCCGAATTTCATCAGGTGCACCAGGGTGCCGACCAGCCAGTCCGGGTGAGCTGGGCAGCCTGGCAGATTAATCAGCGGTGTGGACACGCCGGCATCACTTAGAACTCTAGAGACACTCATCGCGCCGGTCGGATTGGGCGGCGCCGCCGGGATGCCACCAAATGCCGCGCACGTGCCCACCGCGACCACAGACGTCGCGCCCCTGGCCGCGCGGGTCAGCAGGTCTACGAACTCCCGCCCGCCCGTCAGGCAGGCACGCGGCATCCCCTGCGGCACTGCGCCCTCGACCACCAGCACGTAGTCGCCGGCGGCCATCCGCCGGTCCAAAACCTGCAGCGCCGTATCGCCCGTGGCAGCCGACACGACGGTATGATAGGCCAGCGAAATGTACTGAGTGAGCACGCGCGCCGCATCCGGATAGGTCGTGTTCAGAAACGACACCGAACACCCACTACACGCCTGGCCATGCAGCCAGACGACCGGCGCACGGCCCGCCGCCAGGCTCTCCAGCCCCTCCGCGATGCGGGCCAGGGCCGTCGTCGGCCAACCCATGCTCGCCGCCAGGGCGGCGGCCATTCGAAGAAACTCGCGACGCGAGATACTGTTCATAACAGAATGCTCCGTCTAGTCAGTGCACCGCACACGCCAAACACGGATCGAACGACCGCACCACCCGCATCGCCTCGATGGGATTCTCCCGGTCGGCGATGGGCACCCCTACCAACGCCTGCTCGACCGGCCCAGGCTGCCCCCGGTCGTCGCGTGGTGAACAATTCCACGTTGTCGGGACGACACATTGGTAGCGCTGGATGACCTGCTCCGCGATCTCGATCCAGTGACCGAGGGCACCACGGGGCGCCTCGACCAACCCCATCCCGGTCGCGGCCTTCGGGAGCCGATAAGACGCGCACGACGGGGCGCCAGGCTGGAGGGCGTCGAGCCAGGCTTCACAGCGATCGGCCACCAGCTTGCACTCCAGCGCCCGTGCCAGGTGGCGCCCCAGCACCGAGAACAGGGCGTCGGGCAACGGGCCGCGTTCGTTCCGCGCACCCCCCTCCCGTTCCCTCTCCCCCTGGGAGAGGGTTAGAGCCTGCCCCTTCACTGCGTTCAGGGCAAGCTCTGAACGGAGTGAAGGGGTGAGGGCCATTCCCTGCTTCCCGTCAGTTTCAGGCCTGGACAGGGGCGATAATCCCTCACCCCAGCCCTCTCCCAAAGGGAGAGGGAGCCCCCAGCCCTCTCCCAAAGGGAGAGGGAGCCCCAGGTCCTTCAACGTGCGTGTCAACAGGTCCGAGAGCGCCGGGTTGGTGCCGCTCAGGTGCGTGATCACCGTCCGCGCCAATGGCCCCACCTCGACTACGGTCCCATCGTAACGCGGCGCTTTCAGCCAGGAGTACGCCCCTGCCTTATCCGGCGCCGGGTCCGTTTGCCCCTGGGCAGGATGCAGGCCCGAGGCCGAGCGGAACCACGCATGGCCGGTATCCTCGCCAATCTTCTGGGGATCGAAAGGAGATAATCGCCCGCCCTGGTACACACCGGCCGCCAGCAACTTCTTCTGGCCCCCGGCGTCCTCTGGGAACACGCCGTATGAGAGCAACCCGCCCGGGCCGCGCCCCACCTTGAAGTACTGGGGATAAGCCCTCGCTACGGCCATAAGGTCCGGCAAATAGGCCGTATCGATGAAAGTCTGCACTTCCTTGAGCCGTGCCCGATAAGCTTCAATCTGGTCCACCG
>JBBITV010000353.1:0-4527 GCA_037440585.1 Chloroflexota bacterium | reverse complement strand
ACACGTCCTGGCCAAAGCCCAACAGGTCACGCCGCGCCGTGATAGCAAGCTACAGAAGCTGTTGGATAGCACCCTGCGCGACCGGTTGGCGGCCGACCCCAAGGTCATCATTTTCACCCGCTACGTGGACACGATGAACTACTTGAAGGAGCAGCTCAAGGCCGACCGGCGCTATACCCACGCCACCGTGCTCACCATCTATGGTGACTTGAACGAGCGCCAACGGCGTGAAGTCTTCCTGGAGTTCGCGCGGGCCAAAGCCGGTATCCTGATCGCCACCGACGCCATCTCCGAAGGCATCAACCTGCAGCATGCCGCCGCGCAGGTCATCCACTACGAGCTGCCCTGGAACCCCAACCGGCTGGAGCAGCGCAACGGCCGGGTAGACCGCTTCGGCCAACGCAAGCCGGTGGTCTACGTGCGCACCATGGTCATGGACGAGACCCTGGATGCCACCATCCTCAAGGTGCTGGTCGAGAAAGCCACCCGCATCCGGCGCGACTACGGTTTCTCCCCACCCTACTTCGGCGATGAGACCAACATCCTGGACCTGATCCACCAGCACGACATCACCCTGCGACCCAGGCAGCTTAGCCTCTTCGAAGTTCCCCCCTCTCCCTCTGGGAGAGGGGTTGGGGGTGAGGGCGAAGACCCCTTTGCGACCGAGACGCTGGAGCGTATCAAAGAAGAGAGCTTCTACGGCCAGACTCACATCAGCCTGCCTGAGATCGAACGGCGCTTGCAAGAAACGGCCGCGACCGTCGGCTCGCCTGAGCAGATCAGGGCGTTCGTCTTAAGCGGCCTGAACCGCTTCGGCTGTCGAGTCAGCGAGAACCCGGACGGCTCGTGGCGGATTGTGGTGACCAACCCGGCCCTGCAGACGGCCTCGGTAGGGACGACCATCGAACGTGCTACCTTTGACGCCGAGTGGGGCATCCGCGATCCGGATGTGACCGTTCTCGATATCGGCCATCCCTTGGTGCGGCGGCTGATTGAAGAGGTGAAACAGAGCGCCTTCCGCGAGACGGAGCACTATGGCCGCACGACTTATCTTGTCACGCCAGATGTGGATGAAGTCACGGCTCTTTTCCACCTGCTCGCCCGTTACGTGGTCAACACCGAACCGGCCTCGATTGTAGAGGAGTTGTTGCCCGTCGCCGTACCGGTCTATGGTGGAGAACCACCTGGTGCGGAGGCAACTCGACGGCTGTTGCAGATTAGACCCATCCCGGAGATTCGTACCGAGGCCGAAGTGCAAGAGACGTTGGCCGATGCGCTGGCCATCGAATGCCTGGAGGGGCTGCTGGCGGATGCCGTGGAAAGGCGACGACAGGAGCTGGTCGCCGAGCGGCGCAACATGCGACGGCAACTGGAACAGCGGGAGGGTACGCAGACAGCCGAGTTGTTGAGCGGTATTGATGACCTGTCGCCAGGGATCTTTGACATGTTTGCAATGACCGTGTACTATCCAGTTATTTAGCGAGCACGTAATATGTCCAAAGACATCATCATTGGGCTAGACTGATGTCCAACACCACCCACATCACCACCTCCGGCGGCCTGATCTCCGCCGCCTTCATCGAGAACATCCGCGAGCTCAGCACCTGCCAACGCGGCAAGCCTGAGTCCTTTGCCCTGCCCAGGAGCCCGGCCGCCCTGGAAGAAACCATCGCCACTGCCTGGGAACTCCTCAAGGAGCGCTGGGACGCCGTGCGAGCCGACCTGCCGAGGATGGACGTCTCCCAGGTCCGCGCTCGCTGGCTGCTCCCCCTCTTCCAGTTGCTCGATTTCGAGCCCGTCTACCTGCGCGGTGACACCATCCTGGATCAGGCAGGCGAGCTGCGCTACCCCCTCTCCCACCGTGGCTGGGGAGGCGACGGCGCCCCCGTGCTCCACACCGTCGCCCCTTCCCAAGACCTGGACGCTCGCGTCGCCGCCGGCCGTGGCCTCAAAGCCAAATCGCCCCACGACATGCTGCAAGCCTTCCTCAACAACAGCCAGACCGACCACTGGGCGATCCTCACTAACGGAATCGTGCTGCGGCTCCTGCGTGACTACCACCACACCTTCACCAAAGGCTACGTCCAGTTCGACCTGGAATCCATCTTCGAGACCCGCAACTACGGCGACTTCCGCGCCCTCTACCGCCTCTGCCACGCCAGCCGCTTTCTCCCCTCTCCTACTTCCCCCCCAAAGTTGGGGGGGACTGAGGGGGGCAGAGAGGGGACGGGGGTGAGGGTCTTTCGCCCCTGGAACGCTTCTACAAAGACTCCCTGGCCACCGGCATCAAAGTCGGCGAGGACCTGCGGGAGCAGGTGCGTCAAGCCATCGAGACCCTGGGCAACGGCTTCCTGGATGGCGCCCTCATCCACCCACTGCAAGCCGATCCACAGCAGTGCCGCCACTACTACGCCGAGATCCTGCACATCATCTACCGCATCCTGTTCCTGCTCTTCGCCGAGCAGCGCGGCATGTTACCCCACGTTGGCGCCCCGCTAGAAGACCTCTACCGGGCACAGTACAGCATTACCGCCTTGCGCACCCGCGCCGAGGGCGACATCCCCCGCCAGGACGACTTTACCGACCTCTGGGAGGGGCTCAAAGTCACCTTCCGCATGGTCCGCGAAGGCGTGCCAGACCTGGGCGTCTTTGGCTACGACGGGATGCTCTTCGAGGACGACCAGACGCTATTGCTGAAGGGACTCGGCATGAACAGGCAGCGTCATGACGACCCTCTCTCCCCTGCTCCCCTGCTCCCCTGCCCCCCTGCTCCTTTGGCCTGCCGCAACAGCGACCTGCTGCACGCCATTCGCGCCCTTACCCTTATCGAGCGCGAAGGCGTATTGCAGCGGATCTCCTACGCCGACCTGGGGGTCGAAGAACTGGGCTCCATCTACGAGAGCCTGTTGGACTTCACCCCCCGTGTCAGCACAGCCCTGGAGAGCGTCGATGGCCGCGAGATTCCCGCCCACACCTTCTTCCTAGACCCGCGTGGCGCAGAGCGCAAGACCACCGGCTCCTACTACACCCACCCGTCTCTGGTCAACGAGCTGATCAAGAGCGCCCTGCTGCCCGTGGCCCGCGACCGCCTGGCCCAGGCCGGTCTGCCCGTGATCGACGAAGACGCCATCGGCGAGGCGACGACGGGCCTGCTCACCGACTACGCTGCCCTTACGGACGCGCAACGCGCCGCGGGCGAGAAGGCCCTGTTGAGCCTCAAAGTCTGCGACCCGGCGGCAGGCAGTGGCCATTTCCTGGTCAAAGCCAACAACGTTCTGGGCGCCGAGCTGGCCCGTATCCGCACCGGCGACGAATACCCCACCGAAGACCAGGTGCAGGCCGCCAAGCGCGACGTGTTGGCCCACTGCATCTACGCCGTAGACCTGAACCCCATGGCCGTGGAGCTGTGTAAGGTCTCCCTGTGGATCAACGCCAGCGTGCGGGACAAACCGCTGAGCTTCCTGGATCACCACATCAAGTGCGGCAACTCCCTCATCGGCGCCACCGCTGATGAACTTCAAGAGGAGATTCGCAAGCATTGGGTCAAATTCATCGAGCATGATCTACCAGAGATAACCGCTGCGGTTAAGGCGGAGGAGTGGATTTGGCAATCCATAACTGCATCAGTACCGACAACAGAAGCATAGGGAGCGGAGCGGTGAATATCGTACGAAGCTGTTAGGAAAAGGAGACATGGGCAAGACCAACAAAGAACGCATCCTGGACTACCTCTGGTCTGTCTCACCCAAAGGAGCGACCAACAGCCAGATTCAGGAGTACACGAACATCCAATCCCACCAGCAGGTCTACATGCTGACTCAGGAGTTGATGCACACTGGCCTGATTCAAGGTGAACAGCACGGGCGCGAGTGGATCTTCCGGGCTAACGAGTCGCCCGCCGTTCAACTCATCTCCTCTACTCCAGCGCCGTACAGAGGCACGCCATCCAGTACCAGAGCAAGACTTACGCCGCGTGCTTTTGAGGATCTGGCCAGGAAAGTGATGAGTGACCATTTTGGTGTTCCGTTGATGGCCGGGGAGGTAGCTGGCGTACCGAAGCGATTTGATCTGGTCGCCCTGGATAAGAACATAGTCGGCGACGTCAAGTACTTCACCCTGGTCGGAGGGCGCCAACTCCCGCCTGCCAAGTTCTCCATTATCGCGGAACATGTCTGGCTGCTGGAGAAAACTGGCGCACCAACCGCATTCCTTGTCTTTGGGAACGACCGGCAGGTGCCGGCACTGTGGCTACGGCGGTATAGCAATCTGGTCTCTGGCATCTCATTCTACTTTCTGTCTGATGACGGTGTGTTGGAATTACTTGGGGGCAGCGTCAGATGACCCAAATGAGTTCCTGATCTTCTGGAGGATTGATGATCGAATTACGAACCTATGCCGAGCTGCGCCAACAATGGCTGAACGGGTTGTGAAAGACTACAACCCCCCGCACGCTCAATTGCAGGACGACGAACTGCGAGTTCTCCGATTGGCCTTCCGCACCGCTATCGAGTACCTTCAAAACTTGCT
>JBBITV010000352.1:0-4531 GCA_037440585.1 Chloroflexota bacterium | reverse complement strand
CGATACCTGTTGAGATGCGAGATTGAACTTGGACTGGTAATGGGTCAATAGCGGGTTTCTGCCAGATAATAATCTGGTGTTGGTGTACGTTTCATGAGGGCAGTGTACCAACACTGCCTGCCAGGGAGGCGCACGACGATGACCAATCGAGAAGTCGCCACCGTCTTTGGCGACATCGCCGATATGCTGGAAATCAAAGGCGAGGACCGTTTTCGCGTGCAGGCGTACCGGCGCGCGTCGCAAAACATCCAGGCTCTTCCCGAAGACATCGAGAGTCTTTGGGAAGAAGACCGGCTCAAGGACATTCCCGGCGTCGGCGAGGCAATTGCGAAGAAGATCGACGAACTGTTGCGCACCGGCCGCCTGACTTATTACGAGGAGCTCCGCGCCGAAATTCCTCCCGGCGTCGCTGCCCTGCTCCAGATCCCGGACGTCGGCCCCAAGACGGCCAAGACGCTCTACGAACAGCTCAACATCACCAGCATCACGGAGCTGGAAGAGGCAGCGCGAACGGGGAGGCTGCGCGGGGTCAAGGGCCTGGGCGCCAAAACCGAGGCCAACATTCTGCGCGGCATCGACATGCTCAAGCGCCGCTCGACCCGCATCCTCCTGGCGACTGCGCTGCCGGTCGCCGAAGACCTGCTTGATGGGCTACGGCAATGTCCCGCCACCCTCAGAGCCGACGTGGCCGGCAGTCTGCGGCGCCGCAAGCCAACCATCGGCGACATCGACCTGCTCGTGGCCTCAGACGACCCGGCTGCCGTCGTCGCCTGGTTCGTCAAGCTGCCGCGCGTGGCCGAGATCCAGGCGCAGGGCGACACCAAAGCCTCTGTCATCCTGCGCAACGACCTTCAGGTTGACTTGAGGGTACTCCCGCCCCAGCATTACGGCGCACTGCTCCAGTATTTTACCGGCTCACAAGCGCACAACATTGCGCTCCGCGAACTGGCGCGCGACCAGGGTCTGAGCCTCAGCGAGTACGGTTTTGCGGACGCCAGGGGCGGGCTCATCGCCTGTGCCGAAGAAGAGGATGTCTACCGCACCCTTGGCCTCGACTGGATTCCGCCTGAGCTCCGCGAGGCGGCCGGGGAGATCGAGGCTGCCGCCCGGCACCGCCTTCCCAGGCTCATCGACCTGCCAGACGTCCGCTGCGACCTCCAGATGCACAGTCTCTACAGTGATGGCACTGCCTCCATCGCGGACATGGCCCGCGCCGCCCGCGACCTGGGTTACGCCTACATCGCCATCACCGACCACAGCCAGAGTCTGGGGGTTGCTGGCGGCTTAACGCCCGAACGTCTGCGCCAGCAACGCGCTGAGATCGACGAGCTCAATCGCCAACTGGCTCCCTTCCGCATTCTGCAGGGCTCCGAAGTCGAGATACGCGCTGACGGCAGTCTAGACTTCCCCGACGAGGTGCTGGCCGGGCTCGACATTGTCCTGGCCTCGGTCCATTCCGGGATGCGCCAGGACAAAGCAACGATGACCGTGCGGGTCATCCGCGCCATGCGCAACCCCCACGTTGACATCCTCGCCCACCCGACCGGGCGACTCATTGGCCAGCGCGAGCCGCTGGAGCTCGACTTCGAGGCTATTGTAAACACGGCTGCGGAAACTGGGACCATCCTGGAAATCAACGGCCAGCCCAACCGGCTGGACCTGGATGGCGAGCACGCGCGTCTCGCCCTGAAACGGGGGGTTCTGATCTCCCTGGGGACCGACGCCCACGCGCCGGATGGACTGGGGGTAATGCCTTTTGCCGTGGCGATGGCCCGCCGCGGCTGGGCCGAGGCCGAGAACGTCGTCAATACCTGGTCGCTGGAGAGACTACTGAAACACCTCAAGCGCAAACAGACAAGGTGACAAGGTGACCGGGAGTTTCACCTTGTCACCTTGTCACCTTGTCACCTTGTCACGTCAGGTGGCGGGGGCGGCTCAGCCGGTACCCATTCGCCACGCGGGACGTTCGTCACAGGCGGGGCGGGAGGCTCCGGTGCCCACGGCGCCGTCGGTGGCGGTATCCACGGCCAGCCGGTAGCCCGCGTTTGGGTGCCAAAGCGGCTCAGGAGCACTGCGCCAAGACCCAGGCTGCCGAAAACGAGAATGAACAACCAGCCTAGCCACGGAATATACGCCAATAGTGTGATGATCACCACCCCGATGATAATTGCCGCCAGCGGTAGAGGCTCCCGGATGCGTAGAAACTCGAAGATCTGCTCACCTAGTAGCAAGCCCACGGCGAGCCAGCCGAACACGAACAGGACTACGAACGCCAGAGCCAGGATAGCGATCAGCGGGAACCCCAACAAACCGATACACACCAGGATCAGGACGGCCGAGAGTAGCGCCAGCGCCGCCAGGGCGAAAGGCACCACCAGGATCGTCGCGAAGCCCACGAGCAGACTGGGGAGCGGTGCGGTCCGCGCTGTATGGGCTACCGCCTGGATTGGCTGGGGCAACAGCAACACGACCAACGCCCCCAGCACCGCCAGCACGATACTGGTCAGGACCGCCCGGAACACCCAGAACGCAACCTCCCAGACCCAGTCAAAGGGAGTGCGCTCGCCGAAGGGCAGGCGCGCGGTTGGCGGCGCTGGCGGGAACTGATTCCGTGAGCGCTCGAAGACGCGCCGTGGGCTGAAGTTCTCCAGCACCTCTCCCCGGACGACTGCGCCCGCCGCCTGCTCCAGCTTACCACCCGTCACCAGCAAGTCACCCCCGACCACGGCCCCATCGTGCAAGGTGACGTGGCCGCCGAAAACCGCCAGGTCGCCCCGGATCTCCCCCGCCACCGAGACGTCGCCGCCGACGACCGCGACATTCCCGTCAACCCGGCCACCCTTTTCGACGGTCAGACGGCCCCCCAGCCCCAACACATCACCCGCCCGGACCTCACCACTCCGAATGGTCAAATCCCGCCCGATGACCGCCTGGTCGCCTTCGCCCCCCTGGGCAAAGGCCGGCACGGCGACCACGGCCAGGAGAACTCCCAGCACCAGGCCAATCAACACTCGCCGCATGAATTACCCTCCTCGATGAGTGTCACCCTGAGCGAAGCGAAGGGTCTCTCCACACTGGGCGCCCAGACCTGCACCGAGATGCTTCGCTTCGCTCAGCATGACAGCATTGTTGACCTCGAAAACACGGCTACTCTGCGAGCACCACGGTCTGGGCCAGGCGGATGCGGCCCACAATCACACCCCATACCAGCAAAGACACCATCCCCGTCAATCCAAGCAACATCGCAACTGTAGGCGGAATCGCCCGTGACACCACCCGGCCCGTCAGCCAGATCCCCAGCACCACCGCGCGGATCTGCTCTACAAACCAGCTCACGCCAATCAGACCTCTGGTTAATCCACCAACCTCCAGGCCCCACTGCCCGTCCACGACCAACGTTACCACGGCAGAGCCAATGAACAGCACGGTTGCGGCCATTGCGCCGAACACCAGTGCCAGTATTCCTAGCCATACGTGTGAGCTCGGCACTGGGCGCTCGGGCAGGCGCGCCATCACTCGCGCGGTGAACCCCGCCGCCGGCTCGACCATGGGTGCCCGGGCCAACAGCATCCCCGCGCGCCGCATCGCCATCCAAAGTTGCGCGCACGTGTCGCATGATGCCAGGTGTTGATCCAGTTGCTCGCCTGAGCCCGTCTCGAGCTGGTTGTCCAGGCGCAACGACATCAGCTCGCTAGCTTCTCGACAACGCATGGCTTAATCCCTCCCTTCCGCGTCGCTTGCATATACAGCCTGACTCGATTCTCTCCATCCACGCCCTCGTCCTGCATTCTTGCCTTGCCCAAACCGCCGCTCCGCGATCCTGAGCTCTGCTCAGTTCCAATCGATTCTTCCTGGAGACCCCGGGCCAGCATCAGCCGGGCGCGGTGTAGCCGGGACTTGATCGCGCTATCCGTCAAACCCGTCGCCTCCGCAATTTCCTCATACGACATATCGTACCAGTAACGCAGTACTGTGACCAGCCGGTAACCCGGTGGTAAGTCAGCCAGAAGACGCTGGACCTGGTCTTGCGCCTCATGGCTGAGAGCCGACGCCTCCGGGTCGGCCGTGTAGGCCGGGAACCAACGCCAGGGCGGCAACTCATCCAGGGAAAGCCAATTGAAGTGGCGCCGCCGGAGCACGTCGATGGCATGATGCGCCGCGATAGAAAGAATCCACGTCGAGAACTTGCGCTCCGGCTGATAGCTATCCAACCGGCGGTAGGCTCGCAGAAACGTTTCCTGGGCTGCATCCTCCGCTTCGGCCGGGTCTCCAAGCATCCGGTACACCAGGTTGTAAACCGGCCGCTGGTAGGCATTTACCAGGTGTTCAAAAGCCCGCTGGTTACCCCGGCGTGCGGCCTCAATCCATTCTTGTTCTTGGTCCATCCCTACCCTCCGCTGCACTTACTATACGGTGGTGCGTGTGAAAAGTTGCGTGAACAATGACCAATGACCAATGGCCAAATCCCAACTAACCATTTGGGATTTGGGATTTGGGATTTGGGATTTGGGATTTGGGATTTGGGATTTGG
>JBBITV010000351.1:0-4534 GCA_037440585.1 Chloroflexota bacterium | reverse complement strand
GTACCCAGTACCGGCAAGCCGTCGACGAGCTGGCCCTGCAGTGCCGGGGCGTCATCGACGTAACCCAGGAGGTGGTAGTCCAGGTGACGGTGCTCCCGGATGGCGTCCACCACGGTCCGGCCAGCCCAACCGGCGCCGACGACGATGGTCCGCGTGCGGAAGCTGGGCGTCGTGAACGCCGTCGCGTAGATCCCGCGCCAGGTGGTCACCAGGCCAAAGGAGAGGACGGCGAAGAAGACGATGACGTGCCGTGGCAGAGATTGGGGCGGGGACAAGAAATAAATCACCAGGTAGACCAGGAGCGCCTGGAGGGTGACCTTGCCCATCGCGATCAGCACTGGGCCAGTGTGGGCGGCGATCTTGAGGTCGTACAGGTCGTTGACCGCGGCCAGGGTCAGCCAGAAAACGGTTACTGCCAGCATCCAGGGGACCTGCTCCAGCACGAAGCGGGCCGAAAACGGCCAGCCGGATCGCCACGCGCCCAGCCACAACGCGACGACGATAGCTCCCCCCGTCAACAAAATATCGATGCATAAGAGCAGCGCTTTGCGATCCGCACTTTGCAGTGGCCAGGCGGGAATCTGGAGTCCAAGATCCGTGGCCCAGGGTCCGGCTACAGGCTGCGGACGCCCTTCGGTTTGTTGCGGTGCACTGTCAACTCGCCTGGTCATACCTGGGATTTGGTCCCTTCGCTTCGCTCAGGGCAGGCTATTGGTCATTGGTCAATTTCAAATAGCAGCTCTCGCCCCAATGGATTGCCACACTCATGACGTCCAGAACGTCGATGTGGCCATCCAGGTTCAGGTCGAACTTCACTTCATAGCCAGGGCCGCCAGCATAGGCGGGCCAGTGATTGGCCACCTGCATCACGTCGACCAGGTCGACGGTGCCGTCGGAGTTGACGTCGCCGGCCTGGGTGCACTGGCCGGCACACAAGCGCACGCCGTCGATGTAAAAATTGGTAGGCGGCGAAGGGTCGGCGTCGTTATCGGCGTAGAAGTAGAGTTGGACGGTGCCAGCGTTGCGCAGGGCTCTGACGTCCGGAGAGGGGAGCGGGAACAAGAATTCACCCCAGGTCGGGTCAATGGTCCCGGCATCGCTCCTGTTGCCGTCACGTAGGAAGGTGAACAACGTCCGCCCGGCAGCATCCCGGAACTCGCCTCGCAAGTGGTCAGTGTGTGGGTCGTCCACGTCTGGCCCCCAGGCTGTGTCCTGGCTCTCGACAAGACAGCCGAACTCCAGGGTCAGCGCCGTCGCCGTTGCCGGGATGGGGATGTTTTGCCACAGTTCGGCTGTCGCCCCGGCCTTCCCGGCCAGCTTCATAGCCCATAGGCCGTAGGCTTGTGTTGGCGCGGGCGATCGCGTGCGCGTGATTGCGCCGGTGAAGTTCCAGGCCGAGAGGTCTGATGTTTCGAAGCTACCCGCCTGGATGAGATCCTGGCAGTCCGGCGGCCAGACGGGCTGCGGGGCAGGCGTTGGCGACGGAGTGACCTGGTCGCCAGGCGTGCGGCCGGCCAGTTCCAGTGCCTGGCGGGCGTTGATCCGGCCGAAGCCGTAGATGAAATCCCGACCCGGCACACCCAGGTCGTCGGCCGAGGCCTCGATGACCTGGCGCACCTGGGTATTGGACAGGTGCGGGTTGTGTGCCCAGACGAGCGCCGCCAGTCCGGACACGTGGGGGGCAGACATGCTGGTCCCGGATAGGAAGAAGTAGCTATTACCGGGTATGGTCGACCAGATGTTGACGCCAGGAGCAGCGACGGAGATGAAGGACCCATAGTTGGTGAAATTGGCAGGATTGTCGTTTGTATCAGTCGCCGCCACGCCGATGACCACCGGGTGAGCCGATGGGTAGTGGATACGATTCTTGCTGTCATTTCCGGCCGAGGCGATCAGCACGGCGCCACGCTGCCAGGCGTAGTTAATTGCCGTTTCGTTGGCGCGCGAGTAGGCGTATCCGCCAAAGCTCATGTTGATGATCCGCGCGCCGTTGTCTGCCGCGTAGACAAGGCCTTGCATCACGGCGGCGTCCGTGCCGACACGCCCACGGAAGACCTTAACGGCCATCAGCCGGGCCCCACTCGAATCATTGTTTCCACCAGCTATCCCGGCGATGCCTTTGTTGTTGTTGGTACGTGCGGCGGCGATGCCGGCGACGTGGGTACCGTGGCCGTAGTCGTCTATGGGATTATTATCGCCGTAAGCGAAGTCCCAGCCTCTGATGTCGTCCACAAAGCCGTTGCGGTCGTCGTCAATGCCGTTCCCGGGGATTTCGCCAGGGTTGAACCAGATAGCACTGGCCAGTTCAGAGTGGTTCATATCGATCCCGGTGTCCACGATGGCGATGACGGTCGATGGATCGCCGGTGCTGAGGGCCCAGGCGGCTGGCATCTCCAGTCGATCTAAGTAGCCCTTTTGAAAAATGGCATAGTCGGGATCGTTAGGGATGAGGATGTCATCCAGTTCCAGCAGGTAGTTGGGCTCGGCAAACTCAACTTCCGGCTGGGCGTTGAGCTGGTTCAAGGCCAGCGCCAGATCCATCTCGGGCAGCTCGATCAGGCTCACGTTGATGGCCGGGATATGCACTTTAACCCGGCCGCCCAGGCGCGCGACGATGGCCTGCGTCGTCACGCGGTCAAGACCGCGGCGAAACCCGACCAGGGCCTCGCCCGGCACGTGGGGCGCGGACAGGCCTGCCCCTTCACTGCGTTCAGAGCCTGTCCTGAGTGTAACGAAGGGGTGAGCTCTGAGCAGAGCCGAAGGGGCGCTGGCGGGCGGGTCAGGCGGCGCTGCGTCCGAAGGTATGATCGAGATGAAAGCCAGGAATCCGATCAGCAGACCCACCACGGGAGCCGGGACTGCTGCCTGGCGGAGACGAGAAGCCATTCCGGATGAGGCCATTCTAGCCACGACAAAGCTGCAGGGAGACGTCGTCCAGCTTCATCCAGGACGGTCGCCGATCCTTGCCGTCGTTGAGAACGGTGAAATAGAGGTGCATGTGCCGGCCGCGCGGGTCGAAGTTCAGTTCACGCAGCAAATCAAAGCTAAGGTTGGTCCAGGTGCGTGCGTCCTCATCGATGTTCATCAGGATTTTGTAGCTATCTTTTCCAGGCAGTACGTCGCCGTCCATGACGAGGACCATCTGCTTATCCAGGTTGACGTTGCCTTCATACGAGCCTGGCCAGTACGAGAAGGAGAGCGTCGCAGTCGTGACGTCGGAAGGCACATCGACGGTTTGCCAGGCAGCGGAGGAGGAGTAAACGTCGGCCTCGATGGATTCGATGCCTAATTGCAAGGACCAGTTGCCCGATCGGGGTGCTTTCGATGTGCGGCCTGGCAGGTATTGGCCGCCGATGATCCAGCCTTCGGCCAAATCGTTTTCGAAGCTACCGTTGAGGACAGCTTCCCGGCAAGCAGAGACGGGCGTCCATGTGGGCGTGGGCGTGGGCGACGCCGTGGGCGTACGGGTGGGCGTGCTGGTCGGGGCTGGCGCGGGAGGTGGCGTCGAATTCATGACCACCAGCGGGAAATAGGCGATCGCGGCCCAGGGCCTCACCGTGATGGAACGCTCGAGGCGGCGGGCCGGGATGGGCTCACCGGCCTGGTTGACCAGGGTGACCTCGATCAGGGTGAGTGGGGACGGTCCCGGTGCCAGCCCCTTGAAGACGATCTGCGTGGCGACGCCGCTGCCTGTCGCCGCCGGCGCCGGATCGAGCAAGGTCATGGAGTACTCGATTTGACCGAGGACCTGGTCGATGTTCCAGACGAAGAATCCCTCGCGAGCGTCCGGTAGATTGCCGGGCAGGACCTGCATGGCGGCGAGGACGCTCGGGTTGAATCTGAGGTGTAATTCTAGCCGGTAGAGATCGACGACGTCATCCACGCCCAGCTCTACGGTGATCAACTGGTTGACTCTGATGTTGGGAGCTGACGGACTTACTGCAACGATCGTGCGGGGTGTTGGCGTGCTTGTCGGACTTGGGCCCGGCGTCGGGCTGGCTGTTGGCGAGGAGGTCGCGCTCGCGGTCGGCGACGACGTTTCGGTAGGCGTCGGGGTGGCGGTAGAGGTCGGCGTTGGTGATGCGGTTGAGGTGCTGCTCGAAGTGGACGTGGCTGTGGCGGTGGGCGGAGTGGTGGCCGTCTCGGTCAGCGTTGGACTGATGGTAACCGTGGCACTGAAGGTCGGCGTCAGCGTGGGCGAGGGTGAAGCGGTGTTCGTCGCAGTTGGGGTCGCCGTGGGCGTAGGTGACGAAGTGTGGGTCACAGTTGGCGTCGCCGTGGGCGAGGGTGACGGAGTGTTCGTACCAGTCAGGGTCACCGTAGGCGTAGGCGACGATGTATTCGTCGCGGTGGAAGTTGCCGTGGGCGAGGGCGTCAGGCTGGTTGTCGGCGTCGCGGTTACGGTCGGTGTGCGCGTTGGCGTACGGCTCGGCGTCGAGGTTCCAGTCGCAGTGCTGGTTGGAACCGGAGTCAGCGGATTGCGGTTGCCGAATTCGACTAATGTACCCGATCGCACGTCCACATCGACCGGATT
>JBBITV010000350.1:0-4535 GCA_037440585.1 Chloroflexota bacterium | reverse complement strand
AGCTGACCCGGAGACCGACCACGACCCCCACCCCCAGCCCGACCACCAGCGCCACGCCCGCCCTAACCCGGACTGCGACCTCAACCCCGACGCCGACAGCGGTTCCCCAGATGGCCCGTGTCGAAGTTATCAAAAGGCTGCTGGTACCGGCAGCGGGTGTGGCAGCGGGCGACGGTATGATCACCTTCGAGATCACGGTCACCAATACGGGCGATGTCGAACTCAGCACAGTGCCGCTGGAAGATCTCTTCGACGCGCACTATCTGTCATTTCTCGGTGCGATTCCCATGCCGGATGCCGTCCTGGATGGGTTGCTGGAGTGGGAAAACCTGGCCGTATTGGAGCCGCATGGATTCGGCGCGCCCCTGGCACCAGGCGCGCAGTTCGTCGTGACGGTGAATTTCCAGGCGTCCGGCTGCCCACCTGAGCAGATGGCTACGAACAAGGCAACAGTGAACGGCGCTTTCGGCCAGGCCAGCGATCAAACGCGGGTTGCGCCCCAGGCGGTTGCCGTCGCCGGCGTGCGGATCGCGTGTCCCAGGGTTGTGGTTGCCAAGAGACCGCTTCTGGTAGAATGCCCGGTGGTGGGTTCAGGACAGGCGGTTAGCTTCCCGGGCACGGTCCTAAATACGGGCAACACGACTCTGACGCGCATCCCCCTGTTGGACATCTACGAGTCCGACTGCCTGACCTTTCAAACGGCTGATCCGACTCCCAACACCGGGAGCCTCGTCGATACTTCCGGTGTACTTGGTTGGGCCAACCTGGCGGGTGGAGCACCGTACGGCTTCGGCAAGCCCCTGGCGGCAGGTAAAGTCGCCAGCCTGGTCATGCACTTCAGCGGCGGGAGCACCACGCGCTTCAAGAATCCACCGTTGTGCCATAACGAGTCCACCATCCGGGGCGCAGTAGACGAGTTTGGCTTCATGGCGACGGAAGCCAGCGCCAGTGCCGGTATCCGCATTGCTAACTGTCCATTACCAGAACTCATCACGGCGCACAACCAGACTCAGTAGATCACAGAAGTCCGTCATTGCGAGCGAAGCGAAGCAATCTCCAGGTCACTTGGGGATTGCTTCGGCGCAAAAGGCGCGCCTCGCAATGACAAATCGTGATCTACTGAGACTGAAATGTCACTCTTTACGTTTTACGTTTTACGAGTTATAATTGCCCCCAAGGAGTTCAGACACGCATGCAATTTCTCGCGGATGGGATGCTGGGCCGGCTGGCCAAGTGGCTGCGGATCCTTGGCTATGATACGGCCTACCTTGCCCACGCCCACGACCACGAACTGATGCGCCGCGCCCGGGCGGAAGGCCGGATTCTGCTCACCCGCGACGTCGAGCTGGCCAACCGTCGCAGCCTCCAGGCGATCCTGATCACCAGCGACGACGTCGTGACGCAGCTTGAACAAGTCCTCCGGGCGTGCCAACTGACGACGCGCGCCGCATTTTCGCGCTGCCCGGTGTGCAACACGCTTCTCAATGAAATCGAACCCGCATTGGCCCGGCCCCGGGTTCCGCCCTACGTTTCCATAACCCAAACGCAGTTCTCCGAGTGTCCGCAGTGCAACAAGGTATACTGGCGCGGCACCCATTGGGCGCGGATGCAAGCCCGGCTCGAAGACCTGTGCGCGGGAGACGATGGCCATACAACCTGATTATTCGAGGTACAAAATGAGCAAATCTAAGAAGCCCCAACCCCCAAAGATCGATCCCCGCGTCCTGACCCGCCCGCGCCTGGACGCGCTCTTCGACCGCCACGCCCGCGCCGAGCTGGACGATGACGGGCTCCAGGCCGGCATACAGGCGCTCATGGCGGAGGTCGGCCACGGCCCGGTGCTGGATGCCCTGGTCAAGCGCATGGAAGGCACGCCCGAGGCTGACCGGGAAACGCTGATGATGATCCTGCCGCGCCTGCGCAAGCCCGAGGTCATTGACTACCTTTGGCAACTGGTGAAAAAGCCGCGTGCAATGTCGGTAGATGCCAAGGTAACCACTCTGGTTATCCTGAAGCAAATGGGCGAGGACGTAGACATGATTGATCCCGGCCGCTATTTCTCGCCCCGTGACATCAAGCCGACCGATATCAAGTCCGCGCAAGACCTGTTCCGCATGGGCGTGCGCGGCCTGGCCCGCCACCTACGCGATTCACGCGACCCGGCTGAGGTGGAGGCCTACATGCATCGCATCAATCGCATGCCTGAGACCGCGATTGGTGGGGAAGACATCCTGCTGGAGATGGTGCAGAACGCCGAGGCCGAGGCCACAGACCTGGAAGCCGATTTCCTGTACGCCCTGGCGCACACCACGCCTTTTCCCGGCGTACAACAGGCCGCCGAGCGCAGCCTCACCCGCCTGTCCAAGGCCGGTATCAAACCGGTGACTCGCGCGATCCTTGACCTGGGCCAGGATCGGTTCTATGCCGCCTACATGACCGATCCCAACCACCCCTGGCAACAAAGCGTAACCGTCGCCTGGGAACGGGCCGGCGGTGCCATCCAGTCGCTGGTCTTCCTGCTCGACTTTGGCGTGCCGTGGCGCGGCGCGATTAAAGACATGTTCTCCACCTATGGCATGACGCCCAGCCAATTCCAACGCGACCTGGTGGACCGACCTGCCCAGCGCATGGACATGCGCCTGTATCGCGTGAGCCTGGCGCGCGCACAGGCCATCATTACCGCCGCCGTCGAGGCCAACCGCAAGAATAGAATTCCTCTGCCCAAAGAGTTTAACGAGGTTCGCCATCTCGTCGACCGCTGGGTGCTGCACCCGCCCGCGGCCGCCATCGCCGCTGATACCACGCGCGACGAACTGGGTGACCAGCCGCTCGTACCCGACCGGAGCGGCAAGCCGCTCATGGTAGACCTGCGTGACCTCGAACAGATGGAGAAATACGGCCTTTTGGAACCGGAAGAGGCTGAAGATTTTGACGAAGAGGAGTGGGATGAAGATGAGTTAGATTGGGGAAAGACAGAGCACGAATTCTACAGCTTTTCAGACGTACTGGAGGACATTGAGGGGGCTTTCGACGATTCGTTGACGGCCTTGACGTGGCTGCCTCCCGAATGGCTCAAGGATTACCTGGCCAGCTTTAGCGATAATCCGGATGATCTAGAGCGCTTCGACGAGGAACTGGAATCCATCATCGAGTCCTGGCTGGACGTGGAAGACTTTCTCTTGTATCTTAACGAGCACGCTTACGAAATCCACGCCGTGGACGACTTGCGTGGCTTTCACCTCTCAGAGCACCTTGAGGAAGAAGCCGTGGGCCAGGACGAAGATGACGGCCACAGCCGGGCGGAAACTGTGTCTGACTTTTTCGCGTATCTGGCACAGCGTGGCTTGATCCCGCTCGATGTTCCCTTCCTTTCGGAATTGGCCCAAATGCTCGCGCAGCCGGATGAGCTCACTCTCTTCCCGCGCCCCGAGCCGCTCGGCGGTGAAATCGCCTTGTGGTTTCCCAAATTCGGCGATGACGAGCGTGACGAACCCTTTACCTACAACGAGTGGTGGATGGCCCTGGCGCTGGAGAAAAAGTTCAAGGGCAACTGGGACAGGTGCCGGCGCGAGGTCCAAAAAAAGCCCGATGCCGCTGCCAAGCTCGCCCTGCTGGACCGGCTCGCGAGCCGGCTGGACGAAGACCCGGAGTATCTGGAGGATATGGACGCCGAACGCACCCCCGATCCGGCGGATTACAAACGTGCCGAAAAATGGTTCGAAAAGGAGAAAGTGAGCACCGACCGCGCGTGGTGATGGCAAAGCGTGAAGCGTGAAACGTGAATGGCTCTCACGCATCACGTTTCACGCTTACCCCACTCCGACCTTCTGCTGAACCTCGACAAGTGTTCGCTCCGCGATAGGCCGGGCGCGATCGGCGCCGTCACGCAGGATGCTCTCCACGTAGGCGAGATCATCTGCCAGGGCGTAATACCGCTCCTGGAGCGGCCTCAGACTTTCGACGACCATCTCGGCCAGGTCGCGTTTGAACTCGGCGTAGCCTTTGCCCCGGTAGCGCATCTCGATTTCGGCGGGGGGAAGCCCCGAGAGTAGCTCGTAGATGACCAACAAGTTATAGATGCCCGGCCGTTCCGGGTCGAAGCGCACACCGGCCAGCGAGGAGTCGGTAACCGCGCGGCCGATCTTGCGCCGGATCACGTCGGGCGGATCGAGCAGGTTGAGAGCATGGTAGGAACCGGGCTCGCTCTTGCTCATCTTCTTTGTAGGGTCGTCCAGCCCCATAATCCGGGCGCCTACCTCGCGGATCATGGCTTCGGGCACGGTGAACGTTTCGCCGAAGAGATGATTGAAGCGGGTTGCGATATCCCGCGTGATCTCGATGTGCTGCTTCTGGTCCTCACCCACCGGGACGAAGTTGGCATGGTAGAGCAGGATGTCCGCCGCCATCAGCACCGGGTAGTTGAACAGGCCGGTGCTGACCTTCTCGCGTTGCTTTGCGGATTTCTCCTTGTACTGGTGCATTCGACCAAGCCAGCCTATCGGCGTCACGCTGTTCAAGATCCACGCCAATTCGGC
>JBBITV010000349.1:1642-4542 GCA_037440585.1 Chloroflexota bacterium | reverse complement strand
CAGCTGTTATATTTGTGAGTTCTGATTTCCAATTTGGGATTTTGGATTTGGGATTTGGGATTTGGGATTTGGGATTTGAAGAACGGCCAGGCCGGAGAGGGTCAGGAAGAGGCCGAAATGCAATATGTTGCGAAACTGGTAGCTGAAAAAGAGGCGTGGATCACCAAAGGCGTGTGCGGCAGCCTCGGAGCTGTGCATGATCCGTTCTGTCAAGGCCAACGCCTGGCTTGGGACAGCCAGGCTGAAGCCCAGCAGGGCCAGAGTGCTCACGCCACCCAGGAGCACCAGCCAGCCGATCGATTTTCGATTTTGGATAGATTCGCTTCGCTCACTACAGGTTTTGGATTTTGGATTTGAGATTGGTGACAATCCGAAATCTGAGAGCAGAATTTCCAATCCGATGCCGGCCAGTATCGCGACGCTGAAGGTATAAGGGAACACCCACCGGAAAGGGGTGTGGACCTGGCTGATGCCCGGCAACCCGTAATAGAGCAGGGCATACGCGGGCGTGCCGAAGACGAAGAGGAGCGAGATGACCGCCAGAGCGACGAAGAAACCGGTCGGGAACGCCACCTTCAGGCGGTTGGACCCGGCTGAAGCGGGCGCATGACCGGCTAAAGCCGGCGTTCCGAATGTATGGAAAATGGCGATGGCGGCGAGGACGAGAGGAAGAATTCCCAAGTAGCTGGCTGCCTCAACGTAGTTCTTGACACCCCTAAATCCCCACTCTGTCGTCCGGCCGGGGAGCTCGATCCAGGCGCGGCTGAAAATGTCAAAGACCCGGTGGTGGCTGGGGTTGCCGTAGAAATCGGGGATGAGGAACGTCGCCAATTGCCACGGTTTGTAGGCCCAGCCGATCACCTGGCTATAGCTGGCTGAATCCTGGCGAAAATTGAGCCGCGCCAACTCGAAGAGCGGGATGATCTGCACGCCGGCCAGTGCCCCGCCCAGGACGCCCATCATAACCAGCCAGACCAACAATCGTGCCGGGCGTCGCCAATCACCGGTCTGCCGCCACAGCCCGACCAGGCGCCAGAAACCATAAAATGCGGCGACCAGGATCAGGTAGATCGAAATCTCGACGTGCCCGGCCAGGAACTGGAGCCCAATTACCCCGGCTCCGGCCAGCAGCAGTAGCAAGACTCGCCCGCCAGGCATCCACCTCGGGTCGGCGAGTACGTTCGTAGTGGGCACTTCAGCGCTCAGATGGTGGGCTCCGGGTTGCTCCTCTTCTCCGTGTACGATCAGCTCGATGACCGCCAGAAGTGCCGGAAGCCAGCTCATCGCCGCCAGGATCATCGGGAAGACGACATTGGCCATCATCAGCCCACTCAGCATCCAGGTCAGGCCCACGAACGCCGCGCTAACTCTGTTCAGGCGAATAACCCTGGCGAAGACATAGGCGAGCGTACCCGCAAGCCAAAGCTGTACGACCGTGAAAAAACCATAGGCCTGGGTCAGGGGAAGAACATAGAACAAGACGCTCAGGGGATAAATAGCCGAATGTTGGCCGGCGGCCAGAAAGGGCGCTCCGCCGAACAGGTAAGGATTCCAGAGAGGGATCCGGCCAGCCTGGAGCGCCTCAATGACGAAACGCTTCCACACGAAATTCTCCAGCACCAGGTCGGCAAGCAGGGCGTTGTGGGGAATGCCCACCCCCAGTTGCGGGGCGAACGCGCTGAAGGGAGGAAAGCTGAACAGGACATCAAATGGAATCAGGGTCTTTCCGCCGAAAATGACTGGCCAGAACCAGGCGAGCAATAGCCCAAAATAGCCAGCCACGATCGCGGCGTCGCGGACCCAACCGCGTTTGGCGATCACCTTGGCAGTTCTCCAGGCAAGGGACACGATATCCACCAACACGGATTATACGCAATTCCGCATAATTCGCTGTCTGTCACCCTGAGCGAAGCGAAGGGTCTCTGCTTTCCCGTGCCGAGATTTTCATTTGAGGGCACAGAGATGCTTCGCTCCGCTCAGCATGACAAGTGAATTATGCGGTATTGCGATTATACTATCGTGGCTGGAAAAGGTCAATAACCCGCCGTCAAGCCTGCAAACCGCAGACGCCTGCAAGAAACGAGGATCACAAAGATTCCGGGTCAGGAAAAAAGAAGAGCCGGGATTCCCGCGCCTCCCGGCTCATCCATCAGCGCCCGTCCCGGTCCCGAGCACTGCTATTAAGACGAATTAGACTGCTTGTCGGCTACACCTAGCCAATAGTGATTCGGCAAAATGATGCTGGCCGATATGATGCGCAGACCGTCCACCGAGACCTCGGTAGCCGGCATCGTGGCCGGATTCACGTAGCAAGTATCCGGCTTAACCCCAAACTTCTCCAGATAGCGTCGCCGGGCAGCCTCAACCTTTTGTGCGAACGGCCGCTTCACATCATCATCGAACCACAACAGGCCGATTTTCATTACTTCCGCCATAACACGTCCTCTCTCCACCTCAGTCTTCATCTCCAATAATCGTGTATGAGCGCCCTTGCGGTGCCGCCTCCATCACGGGTGGATAGGCTGGCCAGGCCGGCAACTGCGGCCATTGAGGCTGTGACGGCGCCCCAGGCTGAATAACGACCACCTGAGGATAGCCGTTACGACCGCTCTGTGGCTGACCAGGGTCGGGCGGCTGGGCGCCCGCCTGGCGCCGCAGCACAGCGAGTACCAGCAGACTGCCTGGTATGCTCGCCAGCACGCCGAAAAGCACCCCGACGACTACCGCCATCGCTTCCGTACTCATGCGATAGGCGACTACCACGCCCACTGAGATCGCAAATCCCACCATTCCCAACTTCAGCATGTTCTCCATGGTTTCCTCAAAGGTTTCCTACGATGAAAACGCCTCGTGGTGCGTGATAAGTGAACCATTCCACCCAGTCACGTATAACGCACCAC
>JBBITV010000349.1:0-1632 GCA_037440585.1 Chloroflexota bacterium | reverse complement strand
TAAAGAATTTTCACATTGTTTTCCTCAATGTTTACAAAATATAAAACCGCGGGGTGGTGCTTTAAACTTAAACAAACCCCCCCACCCACGTACCCCCCACCACGGCGCCTGGCATGGAATCGCTCCGGCGGTCATTTCCAGGGCACTAACCGAAGAGACCACCTCTTCGGCCTGGAGCGACTTCACGCAACAGACACATAGGAAAGACGGGGCAGGTGTCGGTTATCGTTCCCGACTTTCCCCTGGGTCCCTCGTTCTGACAACTCACTCCCTACCGAGCTGCCCAGCCTTGCGAAGGTTTGTAACCTTCGCAAGGCTGGAAGGCTGGACCCGCAGTTACGGGAATCACTTGATGCGCCGCAAACTGGCGAGCTGACCTGTCCATCCGACTGCACGTCTGATAACGCCTGATCCCGCCTCTCCACGCAGGTGCATCGTTCGGCCGGCGCGCACCCTGTCCACGACTTCGGGAATCTCAGCCTCAGGCAAATAGGCCGCCTGGAGGCGGTGGACCTGCCCTTTCGCAACCAGGATAAAGTCCCCTCGGCCGGTCAACAATTCAGCACCGGTCCCTGCCAGGCCGGCCGCCACCTTGGCATCTTCCGGGCTGGAGACGCTGCCCACCAGGCGTACGGGGAAGTTGGATTTAAGCAAAGAGCCCAACACCGCGGCTGTGGGTTTCTGGGTGCAAGCAACCAGATGTACGCCGGCTTCACGCCCTCGCTGAGCCACACGCGTCAGCGATCGCTCCAGACTCTTGCCACCCGCCATCAGCAAATCGGCGAGTTCATCCACGAACGCCACGAGACGCGGGCCGTTGATCCCCTCACGATCACGCCTCTCCATGGCAGCAATCAACCATTCCAGGGATATAACGGCATCCTCGATGTTCCGGGCGATGGGCCGTACCAGGTGTGGAAGCGCAGCCAAGGGTGCGTAGCCACGGCCCTTTGGGTCTACCAGTACCAGGCCAAGATCACCAAGTCCGTTGTTGAGGGCAAGTGAGGCAATCATCGAACGTGCCAGGGCGGTCTTTCCACTCCCTGTCGTACCACAGATCAGGACATGGGCGACATCCGGGCTTGGGAGCCGCAACAGCATCGGCGCTCCTTCGACGTTGATCCCAAGCACAGCGGTGCAGGGTGGCAGGGGTGGCAGTTTCTCGCACAATGACAGGAGACGGACCGGCTGATGTTCTTGACGCGGAAACTCCAGGTCAATCGTGGCACCGTGGCGCCTGATACGGCAGCTCGCAGCGCCGATGGACAATGCCAGTTCCTCTGACAGCTTGCTCAGTTGATTAAGCCGGGTGCCGGTGGCCGGTGTCACGTGGAACCGGATCAGGCGTGGCGTGACCGTTCCGCCCCAGATGTGCGCTCGAACTTTGTGGGACGCCAACACTGCCTCGAGCTGGGTGGCTTGATAATCGAGCCGGCGACGCATGGGTTATCCTCTGCAATGACACCAACTGTTCGTGAAGGACGCAAACAGTACTGCGCAATTCCCGCCAATTACACCTGGCGGACAACCGCGATAACCTTGCCCTGCACCCGGACATGGCGGGGATGGACGAATATTGGCTGAATCGTCCGGTTCTCGGGCTGCAAACGAACGCGATGACCCTCATGATAG
>JBBITV010000348.1:0-4547 GCA_037440585.1 Chloroflexota bacterium | reverse complement strand
CCCATCTTTGTTATCGCGATACGTAAAGCTCACCTGCCCCCCGCCGAGATGCACAATCCGGTGATTCGACAGTGCAATCCGGTTGACATACCGCCCCAGAGCTTGTCCTGAGCTTGCCGAAGGATAGTCATACACCTGCTCCGGCCCGCCGAACGGCTCTTTGGCATACACCTGCCAGTCCTTGGCCTGGATCTCATCCACCAGCGCCTCGACATCCAACTCCGCCGCCGCCCCCTCCAGTTTCAACGCCCCACGGCGATGCAAGTGGCGTAGCCCAGCGCAGAACCGCTCCCGAAAGTAGGCCGACAACTTCTCAATCGGAAACAGAAAGCCCCGGCGACTGTTCACCCACACCTTCTGGTCGCGGCTTAAGGCACCCCCGGTCACGATGCAGTGCAGGTGCACATGCGGGCGCAGGTCCTGGCCCCAGGTATGCAGGATGGCGGTAATACCGATCTCCCCGCCCAGGTACTTGCTCCCGAACACCTTCAAGCTGTGCGTCGCCGTCTCAAAGAGCAAGTTGTACAGCACCACCCGATGGGCGGCTATCAGCGGGTTGAGGGCATGGTCCAGCGTGAACACCACGTGGAAATACTGAATCGGCAACAACTCCACCCGCCGGTCGGCCAGCCATTGCGCCTTGGCCAGCGCCCCACACTTGGGACAATGCCGGTTGCCACACGGGTTGTACACGATGAACCACCGCTCACACCCCTCACAGCGTTCCACAACTACGTGAGGAAATCCACATACTCTTCCCGCACCGTCGCGCCCGGCTCCGTGCCAAACAGCGCCAACAACTCCCCGATCAGCCTGGCCTTCTCCTCCGCATCACGCTTGGACCACGTCCGGCTCTTGATCTCCAAGAAATAGCCGTCTTGCGCGGGGCGGATGAGCCGGTCGACGTTGACGAAAAACTCGGTGTTCTTGTACACCACCAGCCACCGGCGGCGGTCTTTTTCGATCTCGCACTCGGCCACCGGGCGGAAGTATTCCCGGTAAAAACGCAGACTATGGCGAGCCGGGGCGATGAAACGCGAGCGCGAGAGCAACACGGAGTGTTCGAATTCGCGCTCTTGAGCGGGACCGGTAAGCGTCAGGCGATAGCGGACGTTGTATACTTCGCCCCTGGCGTCGATAAACTCGTCTTCGCGGTAGCGTACCCGGCCCTGTTGCGGATCGGCGAAGGAGAAGTAGGTGTCAAACTGGTGGTAATGGCTCTTGCGGACAATCGACAATGGCGGGTTTTGGATGACAGCGATCACCTGGTCTGGGTCGCCTACACGCACCTTGACCTGCACTTCAAACGACTCTTCCTGTTCCAGCCCGCCAATGGCCACCAGTTTGCTCAGCACGCTTTTCTCACGCTGAATGAGAAAAGTGTCAATCCGGCGGGCGTAGTCCTGCGCCGCCTGGGCCAGGTCAGCCTCGTTCAGGCTGAGCAATTTCCGGTTGCGCATCAGCCAGCGGCCGTCTGCCAGCACGTCAGTCACGTCGGTCGACTTGGCGGCGTAAACCAGTTGCCCATACACCGCGTGCGGGTCACGCTCGAACTTGGGCGCGTTGTGAATCGGCCCCAGGTCCACGATCGCCAGGTCAGCGCGCTTGCCGGGCTCCAGGCTGCCGGTGATGTCACCGATGTGCAGGGCACGCGCACCAAGAATCGTAGCCATTTCCAAGGCCTTTTTGGCCGGCAGAGCGGTCGGGTCGCCGGTAATACCTTTGGCCAGGATGGCGGCCAGGCGCGTCTCCTCGAACATATCCAGGTCATTGTTCGCAGCCGCGCCGTCGGTGCCGATGCCAACGTTCAATCCCAGTTCCAACATCTTGATGACCGGTGCCACGCCGGAGGCCAGCTTAAGATTGCTGGTGGGGTTATGCGCCACGCCGGCGCCAGCCTTGCGCAGCTTGCGCAACTCGCCCTCGTCCACGTGGACACAGTGGGCGGCCAGCACCCGGGCGTCAAACAGATTCTGCTTTTCGACCCACGGGATGACCGGCATGCCGTGCTGCTTGCGGCTATCGGCGACTTCAAGGGCAGTCTCTGACAGGTGCGTATGCAGAGGGATGCCGGTCTCGGCCGCCAGGGCGGCGCAGGCTTGCAGAATCTCAGGTGTGCACGTATACGGCGCGTGCGGCGCAACCGAGGGCACAATCAGCGGATGGCCCTGCCACCTGGCGATGAAGTCACGCGCTGCGCCCAAGCTATCTTCGTAGCTCGCAGCATCCGGGCTGGGGAACTTGAGGACCGTTTGCGAGCACACCGCACGCATCCCGGCCTCGACGGTGGCGTGAGCGACGTGCTCCTCGAAATAGTACATGTCCGCAAAGCACGTGATCCCGGAGCGAATCATCTCGGCGCAGGCCAGCAAGGTCCCCAGGCGGCAGAAATCCGGCGACACAAACTCGCGCTCCACCGGCATCACATAGCCCATCAGCCACACGTCCAGGCGCAGGTCATCGGCCAGCGCGCGCAGGAGGGTCATCGGCGCGTGGGTGTGAGCGTTGACCAGGCCGGGGATGATGGCCCGGCCGGCGCAATCCACCGTCTCCGCCCCCGGATATTGGGCGGCGATCGCGTGAGCCGGCCCCACGGCGACAATTGCGTTGCCGCGAATCGCCACGGCACCTGAAGTAAACACGTCAAACTGCGGGTTCATCGTAATGACGATGGCGTTGGTGAGGAGAAGGTCAACTGTCATGTGCTAATCATCTCGTCTTGAAGAACTCGAAAACTGCCTACTGTATTGGGAGATGATAGCGCAATTCGGGCAAATCATCAACCCCGAACCTCCCTTTGACAATTCGTCCCTTTTCTGGTATACTTCCCCCAAATCCGTACCCAAAAAGACGACGATCAGGACGAGTAGCCCTCGAAACGAGGCCCAGAGAGTCGGTGACTGCGCAGCGACCAAAGCTGCCAAGGTGGAAAGCCGATGCTCACGCCGGGGGTGAATGGACCTGGGAGTCGCGAACCGAAAGGCTAACAGCCAAGTAGGCTTCGCCGGAGACGCCACCGTTATCAGGGTTGAGGGTATCGGACATTGCGCTAAGGCGCGACAGGGTCCCGTACCTGCACAAGAGTGAGGCTGGCTTCACCAACACTTCCGCCGTTCACCGGCGGATATTTTTTTTGGAGCCAGTGCTAACCAGGGTGGCACCACGGGTGGCTTTGAGCCCCTCGTCCCTAACCAGGGATGAGGGGCTTTTTATTTTGGATTTTGGATTTCGGATTTCGGATTTCGGATTGTGGATTGCCGACCCTTAATTCGCAATCCGCAATCCGAAATCCGGAAGGGGGTGTTATGTACAAACCATCACTTGACGAGGTTCTACGATTGGCTGACAAGGGCAATTTGCTCCCGGTTTACCGCGAGCTGCCGGCGGACCTGGAGACGCCGGTCTCGGTCTACCTCAAGCTGCGCGGGCAGGGGCCGTCGTTCTTGCTGGAAAGCGTGGAGCGGGGCGAGCAGGTGGGGCGGTACTCCTTTCTGGGAGCCAACCCCCAACACTCCTTGATTACTGTGGATCTGGACGGGCGCGACCCACTGGACGTGCTGAAGGAGACGATGAGCGACTATCGCGCCGTCACCGTGCCCGGCCTGCCACGCTTTGCCGGCGGCGCCGTCGGCTACATGAGCTATGACCTGGTTCGCTTCTTCGAACGTCTGCCGAGCACCGCCGTCGACGAGCTTGGCCTGCCCCTGTGTCACTTTCTCCTGACGGATAGCCTGGTCGTTTTCGATCACGTCAAGCAGCGGATGATGGTGGTGGCTCACGCGCATCTGAATGGCGACGCCAGGGCGGCCTACGACGCGGCGGTTGCCCGGATCGAGAACCTGGTCGCGCGCATCCGGCAGCCGCTGACACTGCCCGGAATGCCCGCCTGGCGCATCGAGAGCCAGTTGCGGTCGAACGTGACCCAGGCGGAGTTTGAGGCGCGGGTGCGCGCCGCCAAGGAGTATATCGCCGTCGGGGACATCTTCCAGGTCGTCCTCTCGCAACGCTTCCAGTGCGAGACCGCCGCTGATCCTTTCGCCATCTACCGCGCACTGCGCCAGATCAACCCTTCCCCCTACATGTTCTTTCTCGACCTGGGCGACGTCCGGCTGATCGGCTCATCGCCGGAGTTGATGGTGCGCTTGCAGGACGGCGTGGCCGAGGTGCGGCCTATCGCCGGGACCCGACGGCGCGGGGCGACTGAGACCGAAGATCGCGCCCTGGAAGCCGAGCTACTGGCCGATCCGAAGGAGCGCGCGGAACACGTCATGCTGGTCGACCTGGGACGCAACGATCTGGGACGGGTGTGCCGGTACGGCAGCGTCCACGTCCCGGCGCTGATGACTGTCGAGCGCTACAGTCACGTGATGCACATCGTGTCCAGCGTCCAGGGTCAGCTCAACAGCAACCACGATGCGTTCGACCTCCTGCGCGCGACTTTCCCAGCCGGCACATTGAGCGGGGCCCCAAAGGTCCGGGCGATGGAGATTATCGAGGAGCTGGAAGGGGTCCGCCGCGGGCCATACGGCGGCGCAGTAGGTTATTTC
>JBBITV010000347.1:0-4564 GCA_037440585.1 Chloroflexota bacterium | reverse complement strand
CCCCCCCACGAAATGTATTTGCCTTGCAATCAAACCGATACCACTGGAGGAATTCTGTCATGGCAGCGTCATACTCGGCCTGCTCCGGGTCGGCGTGAATGCCGCCGTCCACTTCAACTTCAAGTTGGTGTTCGACACAGAAGGCATCGAGGATGAAGCGATCGAAGGGATGCTGGCGGCGGAACTTGAGTCCGGCGAGACGGCGGTCCCGCAGCGCCTGCCACAGTTTCAATTCAGCCGGGGTCGGCTTGCGGCGCTGTTCACGGGCAGCCTGGACGATTTTGGGGGTTAGGCTTACCCCGCCCCCAACGTCAAATCCACCCCCTCTTCCGCCCGGAACGTCCGCCCCACGGCTAGATACGTCAACCCAATCGCGCCGAACACGATGGCAATGAGGATCACAGAATAGGCGGCGGCGGTGCTCATGCCGCCTTGCTCGACTTCGCTCAGGATCAGTGCAGTCAGGATGCGCCAGCGGGGGTTGGTTAGAAAGATGATGGCCGAGAGGCTGGTCATATGCCGGGTAAAGCTGAAGATAAGCCCGGCGATGAACGCCGGGAGGATGAGGGGTAGTGTGATTCTGCGAAACGTGAGCCCCGCGTCTGCGCCAAGATTAGTTGAGGCCTCTTCGATGGAAGGATCAATTTGTTGGAGCGCGGCCACCCCAGCACGGACCGAAGCCGGCAGGCTCCGCACCGCGTAGGCGGCAATGATAATGTATGGCGTGCCCACCAGGGCCAGGGGCTCGTGGGAGAATACGAGGGCGTAACTCAGGGCGATGAGTGCCAGCGCGTAGACCGCACGCCAGCGTTCGCGTAGCACGCCGACGGCGTAAACGCCGGCGAGTGCGTAGGTCAGGCCAATGATGGCAAACGGTGCCCGAAAGAATACCTCGATCTCCTCGGCCAGGCTCGTCACGACCTTGGGTGGCAAGGTCCCTTGCAGCGAACGACCCCAGGCAGCCAGAGGCGTGGTCACGGTCAGGATCATGCTGGAGGCAAACAGGTACATCCCCATCGCCCCGAGAATCAGCAGGACGCGTCGCCGCGCCCCAGGCGGCGCGACCAGCGTCCCCAGAGCGCCCAGGGCAATGAGCACGCTGCCCCAGGCGTAGGCACGCGCCTCGTCGCTGGGCAGATACCCCTGCGAGCCAAGGATCAACCCATAGCCCACTGCGCTTCCGCCGGCGATGAGGGCAAGACGCCCCCAGCCGTGCCGCGCGCCCGACGCGGCCAGGTAGCCCGCCAATAAGAAATAGACAATGCCTACCACGACCAGCGGGGCCTGGATGAAAGCCAGGATATAGCCGATGCCTAAGATCGTGCCAGGCACCGCGCCCCCCAGGTTCGAGGTGAAGTCCACGGCCTCTTTGCCACTGAACACTTTGCGCACGACCAGATAGGCGATGACCATGCCCGCAATGCCCGCTATCGGTGTGGCCACCGCCGAGAGAAACGTCGTGTCCATAAAGGCCTCGATGCCGCGCACGACGGCGGTCTGGTAGTGGCGCGGATCGGGAGCATAATCCACGCCCCATAATTTGGTCAGCGATCCGACGAAGATGGTCATGTACAGCAGGCAGATGAGAAATATCGAAAAATAGGTAGCCAGGATGAACGGCCAGCGAATGCTCCGATCGGTCACGGTTACGTGCCGGCCGGCCGGCTTGCCGGTCACCGCGACGTACGATCGCCGGCTCACCCAGTAGCGCTGCAGCAAGAACACGGTCAAGGTGGGTAGGAGCAGGACCAGCGAGAGAGCTGCGCCTTTTTGCTGGTCGTACTCGCCGTTGATGGCGATAAAGATTTGGGCGGATAGGACGGTCGTGTTGCCAGCGATGAACAGCGGGTTGCCGAGATCGGCCAGGCTTTCGACAAATAGCAGCAAGAACGAGCCGGCGATGCCAGGGATGAGCATCGGCAGGGTGACGGTGCGAAAGATATGGAACTTCGATGCACCCAAACTTTGCGCCGCCTCTTCCAGCGATGGGTCAAGCCGCTCCAACATGCCGCGCAGGATGAGGTAGGCGACTGCGAAGTAAGTGATGATCTGGACGAAGACCAGCCCGGTCATGCCAAATAGATCGAATCCCAGTCCGTACACGTCCAGGCCGATGCCGTCGGCCAGAAGCCGCCGTGTCACCAGCCCGTTGCGTCCAAACAATAGGATCGTCGCGATGGCAATGGCGAACGGCGGAGAGATGGTTGGCAACAGGGCCAGGATGTGTACCAGGCGCTTGAAGGGCACGTCGCAGCGCACATAGCTGTAGGCAAACACAAAGCCGAGGGCGGTGCCAAAGAGTGCGCTCAGGATGCCCATGCGCATGGTGTCGAAGAAAACTTGCTGATAATAGCGGGTGTAATAAGGATCCACATAACGCCTGAAGTGTTCCAGGCTGAATTGGCCTTCGAGGGTGAAGAAGCCTTGAACAATGACGCGTACGAGGGGCCAGACAATGAATACCAGGATGAACACGCCAGACACGAGCAGGCCGGCCAGGAGCACCGGGTCTTGGGCAATGAGTTTGAACTCACGATAGCGGCGCGTGACCGATTGAACGGCGAGCGTCATAGGCAATCCGGTTGGAGCAGGGTGGGGTGACAAGGTGACAGGATGATTGCGTAAGTTCACCTTGTCACCTTGTCACCTTGTCCTCGGCTGCTTAGTTACTTGGGTGCCGCGGCAATCTCGTTGGTGAATTTGTCGATAAACGCCTTCTTGTTCTTGCCGGCATAGTCAAAGTTGTAGTCGATCAACTTGACCTGCAAGAGTTCGGGCCTTGACGCTTTAGCCCCCTTGACAGTCGGAGCCTGATACGCCTTGAACTTAGGACCGAGTTCCTGCGTCGCGGGCAGCAGCGCCCAATCGAACCACGCCTTGGCCAGATCGGGGTGTTTGGCACCCTTGACGACGCCCATGCCGCCGATTTCCCAACCCATCCCCTCCTTGGCAAAGGTCAAGATGACAGGCAGGCCGGCTTCAATGCGCTTGACGATGTCGTGAGAGAAGACGACGCCGACCGCGGCCTCGCCCTGGCCGACGTGCTCCGCTGGCGCCGCGCCCGACTTGGTGTATTGCCACACGTTCCTGTTGAAGTTCTTCCAGAACTCCCACCCCTTCTCCTCACCTTTCAACTGGAGAATGGTGACGAGCGCTGTGTAAGCTGTGCCTGAGCTGGCCGGGTGGGCCATGACTACCTGACCCTTGAACGCCGGGTTGAGCAAATCGTCCCATGATTCAGGCGGCTTGAGGTTGTTCTTCGCCAGGAAATCCTTGTTGCTGGCAAAGCCAAGGGAGCCGACATAGACGCCGGCCCAGAAGTTATCTGGATCCTTCATCAACTTGGGATCAACGATGTTGGCCAGGTTGGGCGAGTTGTAAGCTTCCAGCAGTCCTTCCTGCTTGGCGGAGATGAATGAGTCAATTGGTCCGCCCCACCAGATGTCGAATTGCGGGTTGGCTTTCTCATTGCGCAGCCGGGTAAGGGCTTCACCGGACGACAGGCGCACAAACTCGACGGTCACGCCGGGATAAACCTTCTGAAATTCGGCTTTCATCCCTTCGCACCATTCGAGTTCGGGGGTACATAAGAGGTTGAGCGTGCCTTTCAGTTCCGGGGCCTTTGCAGGTGGAGCTTCCGTCTTGGCGGCCGGGGGCGGGGCAGCCGCCGGGGCGGCGCACGCGGCGAGCAAGACCAGCGCCAACGCAGCCAGGGTAAGCCACAGGGCCTTCTTCTTCGAAAGCATTTTTCTCCTCCCTCGATATGTGATAGCTGAACAACCAGCACGTTAATCATACCATACCGGTCGTGGGTTGTCAACAAAACGATGGGGATGGATAGGGCGCTGGCAAGGTCGAGGGAGGATTGAAAAGTGAAGCACTGTCCACAGATTCGGGGAGCGGATTGAACGGATTAGGCGCCGATTTCCGTTCAATCCGTTCTCAAAGTCCGTTGACAGCATCTTTTCGCATATCTCGCCAAACACACCTACGCACCGCGCCCACCTTTGGCAACCCTGAGCTCCGCCCGCTCTTCGACCTGGGGCCGGTACCACCGGCAGGCCGGGCACTGCTCCCACAGCCGCCCCTCGGCCAGCTCCAGTGCCAGCCAGCACGGTAGCGCCGGGCGGTCGAGCATGCTGTAGGCACGGCGCACGCGGGACGCGCACGGCATCAGAGTCCAGGCCGGGACAGCCTGACCAGCAGGCATGCCAACCTCGACCTCAGTTGGCTCGGCGCGGCGGCCAGTTACCCGGTCTTCCTCAGCGTAGCCCAACCAGCGATCCAGCAGGTAGCCCAGCGCGAGCAGCGCGATCAATGGCAACCCCACCCGCACGAACAACAGCCCCGTGACGATGAGTACATCTTGCAGCATGGTGAGTATATCTTGCAGCATGGCTCATACCTCCCTTTCATGCTCTCGCGCATATCGAGTATTGTTGTTTATGAAGCTATGGATTCTCTTAAGCTTCTCTAGTACCAGTGTACCACGATTACTCGGGGCTGTCATGGAGAATAGCCCCCAACGTGCGGTGGAATAGTCGCCTCCGTGTCAAAAAAAGCC
>JBBITV010000346.1:0-4565 GCA_037440585.1 Chloroflexota bacterium | reverse complement strand
GGGCTTTGCTCTTTCAGCCCACGGCTTCCAGCCTAGGGCTTCTGAGCGGTTGACGTAAATTTGCCAACAGTATCGTTCCAGTGGGGGGATGGCACCAATACCCCTCAACCCGCCCATATCTGCGGAGGTGTTATCCATGCCGACTGACAATCCCAAAGAGTGTATGATCTGGAACCGCGAATTCGAGACCATGCCGCGCGCGGACCTGGAAAAACTCCAGCTCCAACGCCTGCGCGAGCAAGTTGAGCGGGTTTATCACACCGTACCCTTCTACCGTAAGGCCCTGGACGAACGGGGCATTGGCCCGGGCGACATTCAGTCGCTGCAGGACCTGGACAAACTGCCGTTCACTTCCAAGAACGACCTGCGTGACAACTATCCCTTTGGCCTGCTCACCGGCTCACTAGACGACGTCGTCCGCATCCACGCCTCAAGTGGCACCACCGGTAAGCCGACGGTGACCTGCTACACCCGGAAGGATATGGACATATGGGCCGAGGTCATGGCGCGGACGCTCACATCAGGGAACGTGACCCGGAAGGACATCGTCCACGACGCCTACGGCCACGGCCTGTTTACCGGCGGCCTCGGTTTCCTCATTGGCTCCGAGACGATTGGCTGCACCACGGTGCCAATATCCAGCGGCCTGACCAAGCGTCAGGTGATGCTCATGGAAGACTTTGGCGCGACGGTGTTGACGTGCACGCCGTCCTACGCGTTGGTGATCGCCGAGGAGATCATCGAACAGGGGCGGCAGGGCAAGATGAAGTTGCGCTGCGGCTTCTTTGGCGCGGAGCCGTGGACCGAGGAGATGCGCCGCGAGATTGAGGGCAAGCTCGGCCTGGAAGCCTTTGACATCTACGGCCTGACCGAGGTCATCGGCCCCGGCGTGTCCGTCGAGTGTCCGTACCATGACGGGCTGCACATTAACGAGGATCACTTCCTGCCGGAGATGATCAACCCGGACACGGGTGAAAAGATTCCCCTGAATGAGGAAGGCGAGCTAGTGTTCACGACGCTGACCAAGGAAGCCATGCCGGTTCTGCGTTATCGCACCCGCGACCGCGTCCGGTTGACCACCGAGCCGTGCGCCTGTGGTCGCACCTTTGCCCGGATGAGCAAGGTCAAGGGCCGGACGGATGACATGCTGATCATCCGCGGGGTTAACGTTTTCCCGTCACAGATCGAGGCGGCGTTGCTGCAAGTTCCGGGGATCGCCCCGCAATACCTCATCATCGTCGACCGGCAGAAGGATAAGCTGGACGAGCTGGAGATCTGGATCGAGGCGACTGAAGAGCTGTACGCCAGGGGTGAATACTGGATCGAAGAAGCGGAGCGCAAAGCCACAACGGAGTTGCTGGAGACGCTAGGAATCTCGGCGCGTGTCAAGGTGGTCGAGCCGAAGCGGGTGGAGCGCAGCATGGGCAAGGCCGTGCGCGTGGTGGATAAACGGGCGTTGTAATGCGTGAAACGTCATACGTCAAACGTCATACGTCATACAGACGTCACACTTGCCGTTTGACGTTTGACGCTTCACGTATCACAAATCATACGGAGGGATGAATATGAAGGAGACAAAGACTTTTCTGACCGAGCAGGAAACGCCGACCCAGTGGTACAACGTACAGGCTGACCTGCCGAAACCGCTGCCGCCGGTCATTCACCCCGGCACGGGCCAGCCGATCGGGCCGCAGGACCTGGCCCCTCTCTTCCCCATGGCGCTGATCATCCAGGAGGTCAGCCAGGATCGCTATATTGAGATCCCGGAAGAGGTCCAGGACGTGTATCGGCTCTGGCGCCCGACGCCGTTGTACCGGGCGCGCCGCCTGGAGAAGGCCCTGGACACACCCGCCGAGATTTATTATAAGTGGGAAGGGGTGAGCCCGGCCGGCAGCCACAAACCGAATACCGCAGTCGCCCAAGCGTACTACAACAAACAAGAGGGCGTGAAGCGCCTGACGACGGAGACAGGCGCCGGGCAGTGGGGGAGCGCCCTGGCATTCGCCTGTAACCTGTTCGGCCTGGAATGCAAGGTCTACATGGTGAAGGTGAGCTACTTCCAGAAGCCCTACCGCCGGGTGTTGATGGAGACGTGGGGTGCCTCGGTGGTGCCGAGTCCGAGCCCGGACACGAATTACGGCCGCAAGGTCCTGGCCGAAGAGCCCGACTCGCCGGGTAGCCTGGGCATTGCCATCAGCGAGGCGGTCGAGGATGCCGCCCTGCGCGACGACACGAAAATACTCGCTGGGGAGCGTCTTGAACCACGTCCTGCTCCACCAGACGGTGGTCGGCGAGGAGACCATGAAGCAATTTGAGAAGATCGGGGTGTATCCGGACGTCCTCGTCGGCTGTATAGGCGGGGGGAGCAACTTCGCCGGGTTCGTCATGCCGTTCGTACGGGACAAGCTGGTTAACGGGAAGGAAACGCGCATTATCGCCGTCGAGCCGACGGCCTGCCCGAGCCTGACCCAGGGCCTCTACACCTACGATTTCGGCGACACGGCCATGACCACCCCGCTCATTAAAATGTACACCTTGGGCCACAGCTTCATCCCGGCCCCCATTCATGCCGGCGGCCTGCGCTACCACGGCATGGCCCCCATCGTCTGCGCCCTGTACGACCAGGGGATCATTGAGGCAATCGCGGTGCCACAGCTTGCCGTCTTCCAGGCGGCGGTGGACTTCGCCCGGGCTGAGGGTTTCGTCGCCGGTCCAGAACCGGCTCACGCGATCAGGGTCGTCATCGACGAAGCACTGAAGGCACGCGAGGCCGGCGAAAAGAAGGTCATCGCTTTCAACTACAGCGGCCACGGTCACTTCGACCTGGAGGCGTATGACAAGTTCCTCAGCAACAAGTTGGAAGACTACGCCTACCCGCGGGAGAAGGTCGAGGCGGCGCTGAGGGAGCTGCCGAAGGTGGCAGCCTGAGAGGTACACAGGTACACAGGGAAACAGGTACACAAGGGATCCGTTTCCTTGCGTACTTGTGTACCTGTGTACCTGTAAGAGGTAACGATGCACCAGGAGGTAATGCTCGGAAACGAAGCCATCGGCCGGGGGCTGGTCGAGGCGGGCTGTCACGTGGTGACCTCTTACCCGGGGACGCCTAGCTCGGAGATCCTGCCGGCGGTCATTCGCTTCAAGAAAGCTCTGAGCCTGGATACCTACGTGGAGTGGTCTACCAACGAGAAGATCGCCCTGGAGGTGGCTCTGGCAGCGAGCTGGGCTGGGAAGCGTGCCGCGGTCGCGATGAAGCAGGTTGGGCTGAACGTGGCCTCGGACCCGCTACTAAGCGCGGCCTACACCGGCGTGGTCGGTGGCTTCGTCGTCATTGCCGCCGACGACCCAGGGCCGCACTCGTCGCAAACCGAGCAAGACACGCGCCTGTTTGCCTTGTTCGCTAAAGTACCGGTTCTTGACCCGTCCAGCCCGCGCGAAGCCAAGACGATGGTCAAGGCCGCCTTCGAGCTATCCGAAAAATACCGCACGCCGGTCATCCTCCGCCCTGCCATCCGCGTTTGCCACGCCAAGCAGAATGTCTTTTTCGACCCGGTTGAGCCTGTAAAGCGCCGCGCCGCGTTCAAGAAAGAGCCAGCGCGCTGGGCCGCGACGCCGGGGGCGCGCCTGGCGCTGCATAAGGAACTAAACGGCAAGCTAGCGCAGATCGAGGCGGAGTTTGAGACTAGTCCGTTCAACTCCGAGTTTCGGGTTTCGGGTTTCGAGTTTCGAGAGCGTTTCCGTGACTCGAAACTCGAAACTCGAAACTCGAAACTTGAGATAGGTATTATCGCGAGTGGTGTCTGCTACTCTAACGTCGTCGAAATTCTGGCCGAGGCTGGGTTGGCCGACCGGGTATCGGTGCTCAAGGTGGGCACGCCTTATCCTCTGCCGCGCCGGCTCGTGTCCGATTTCGTCGCGGCGCACCAGCGCGTCATCGTCCTGGAGGAGCCAGACGCCGCTATCGAGTTTCAGATTGCGGACCGGAGGAAGGTCTCGGGGCGGCTGGACGGGACGGTCCCACAGGCGGGCGAGCTGACGCCGGAGGTGATCTACCAGGTCCTGGGCAATGGACTCTCCGAAGCCGGGATTGCCACCTTGCCGCCAGCCTGGGAAGACGAACTGGCCGGGTTGATGCCAGGGCTGGGACTGACGGTGCGCAAGCCGCGCTTGTGCCCTGGCTGCCCGCATCGCTCGGCCTTTTTCGCGATGAAGCGCACTTTCCCGAGCGCCGTCTTTCCCAGCGACATTGGCTGCTATACCCTGGGCCTGAACCTGCGCGCCGTCGATACCGTGCTAGACATGGGCGCGGCCATCACAGTCGCCACCGGCCTGTATCAGGCCTACCGTCTGGACGGCCTCGATCAGCCCATTCTTGCCAGCATCGGTGATTCCACCTTCCTGCACTCTGGCATCCCGGCCCTGGCCAATGCCGTTCACACCAACGCTCGCTTCATCCTGGTCATCCTGGACAACGCCACCACCGCGATGACCGGCTTCCAGCCGACGGCTCAGGATCAGCGCCTCGCCGACGGTCAGGGTGGTCAGCAGGTTTCAATCGAGGCGCT
>JBBITV010000345.1:2068-4570 GCA_037440585.1 Chloroflexota bacterium | reverse complement strand
AAATTCCAGGTCCGCGTCGATCGCCCACTCGATATCCATCGGCTTGCCGTAGTGCCGCTCGATCCGCTTCCCCAGCCGCGCCAGCTCGGTGATCTCGGCATCGGTCATGCAGGAGACGGTCTGGCGCTCGGCGGGAACGTCCTGCATTTCGACGTGCGTGCTTCGTACGCCATCCAGACATACGACGTACTCTGTCAGCTTGGGGGAGATGGTACGCTGCAATATATCGAGGGTGACTTTGTCAACGAGGTAGGAATCCGGGGTGACCACTCCGGCGACCACGCTCTCGCCCAGCCCCCAACTGCCTTCGATAACTATTTTCGAGCGGTCCCCGTTGCGTGGGTTGAGGGTGAACATGACCCCGGCGGTACAGGCGTTGGCCATCTTTTGAATACCGACGCTGATGAGCACCTTCTCGTGTGGGAACCCCATTTTGAGGCGGTAGGCAATGGCTCGCGGAGTGAAGAGGCTGGACCAGCAGGTCAGGGTGCGGATGAGCACCCGGACCCCGCCCATGACCCATAGGGAAGTCTCTTGCTGGCCCGCGAAACTAGCACCGGGCAGGTCCTCGGCGGTGGCGCTGGAGCGCACGGCGACGGGCAGGTCCGGAACGGCACAGCGTTCGGCGAGCACCTCATATGCTGAGATGATAGCTTGCTCGACTTCATCCGGCACTGGCGTGGTGCTCATCAATTCGCGGACACCACGGCTGATGGATTCGAGCGACTCCAGGTTGTCCGGGTCCACCTTGGCCAGGCGACCGCGGATCTCGCCCAGGATGCCGGTGTGTGTCAGGAAGTCTTTGTAGGCGTCGGTGGTTACCGCAAAGCCGGGCGGCACACGGATGCCAGAACGCGTGAGCTCGCCCAGGCTGGCATTCTTCCCCCCGACACGGGGTAGAGCTTCCATCCCAAAGTCTTCAAACCACAAAATGTAGTGGCTGGAGTCGATCATTGTTGAAACTCCTAAACACCGGGAACTCGTAGGAACTCATAGGAACTCAGGGGAACTCTGGAAAAACTGCATGTGCTCACGCCGTCCAATGGAGAGCAACTTGCTTCTATGAATTCTCCAGAGTTCCTACGAGTTCCCCTGAGTTCCTTTCCAAACTACTCCAGAATCTGTACCATCCCCGTATTGCCGTCCACCCTGATCCGCTGCCCGGTCTTGATGTACTGTGTCCCGAAGCCGGTGCCAACAATTGCCGGCAGACCGTACTCGCGGGAGACGATGGCAGCGTGGGACGTCATCCCGCCGATGTCGGTCACGGCCGCCTTGATCTTGGTGAAGACGGGCGCCCAGCTCGGGGTGGTGATGGGGCAGACCAGGATCTCGCCAGTCTCTAGTTCCTTGAGCGCCTCGACGCTCTTTATCACGCGGGCCACCCCCTCGACTACCCCCGGCGATGCGGGGAAGCCCTTCAGCTCCTTGACCTCGCCGGCCGCCGGCTTGGGTGCGAGCCAGGCCTTGACGCTGTCGTCGGTGATGCCCCAGAGCATGATGGTGAACGGCTCGGTGATCACTTCAGGGGTTGGCCCCAGGGCGGGCGGCGGGCTCCACTCGCGGAACTTCTTGAAGACCTCCTTGCGCCAGCGCACTTCTTTCGGCCACTTCGTGGGTCCGGCCGCGGGTATTCCCGGCCCGACGGCCCAGGCGGTAACCAGGTCATAGAGCATTGCCGGAATGTCAAAGCGGTGGAAGTAGAAGATGTCGTCCGGCTCCTCAAGGAATTTGTGCTCGACCAGCAACCGGCCGAGTTCACGCATTCTGTTCCAGAAGACGGTGTGGTGCCAGTGCTCGACATAGAAGAGATGGTTCTCGGCGTAGGGGTACGTGCGGCGCACGGTGGTGTAGAGCTGATCGAAGGTTTTCTTGTCTTCCTCGGTGGCCAGCAGTTCGCGGTACTCCTGGACCATCCTCTCCCGCTCAGCGTGGATCCTGGACAATGGCCGGGCGAGGCTCTCCCCCTTTTCGACCTTGTCGATGTAGGTGCGCAGGTGTTCGAAGGGGATGCGCAGGTCGTCGATCCAGCTTACGTGAGTGTGATAGAACCCGGTACCGGTCGAGAGGTAGAACCAGGGGTCCTTGGCCTTGTCGAAGGCATCGAGCCAGTCTTTGCCCGGGTTGGTCTCCTGCAGCTTCGCCATGATTTGCTCGGGAGAGAGATCGCTCTTGAAAAGTGGCGCCAGCCCCAGGTCGACCGCAAGACGGGCCAGCTTGCCGATCTCTTCCTCGGGCCGGAACATGATCACTTCCGCGCCCGCCACCAGTCGCGCGATAGTCTGGTCGCCGATGTCCGGGAAGGCCTTCTTGCAAAAGTCGAAGAAGGTCAGGTACGCCAGGTAGCACAGGTTCAGGAACTCGAAGTGGTACTGCCAGGCCTTGTACATGTTGAGAATGAGCTCGTCGTAGGCCTCCAGCAGCTTGTAGCCGGAGCTCAGCCCGATGCCTTCATGCACGACCGAGTCCGCCTCGTACATGGGCAGCGCTGGAATCTCTATT
>JBBITV010000345.1:0-2058 GCA_037440585.1 Chloroflexota bacterium | reverse complement strand
ATGACCCCGCGGAATTTCTTTTCCCACCTGGCGTAGAGCTCGGCCCAGTGTTCGTAGTAGTAGCCGACGCGCGGGAAGAACAAGGCCGCTCGTTCCTCAATCATCTTGGGGTCGGTCACCGCGTGGGCGCTGATATAGGTGTAACCGTTGACGATGCGGTGGGCGATGCCCAGGGCCGGCGGGATGGCGAAGATGCGCGTGGTGTTCTGCGACAGCGCAACCCACCAACTCTCTGCGGTAATCGTGTCAAAGGGGAACATCGGGTCCGGGTGGTGCATGGCGTCGAAGAACCAGAGCTGGCTTTCTTCGTACGCTCTCCGGTCTTCGCTAAAGAGATAGTAGTAGGGGTACATCTTCTCCCAGCCTTCGGTGCCGGGGATCGTCTGCACCTCGAAGGGACTGGGGAACCGGTTTCCGTTCTGGCTGGCCATAGTCTCTCCCTCCTTGAAAGAGTAATATCGCAATACCGCAAAGCTCGCCCCTTCGCTCTGCTCAGGGTAGGCTCTGTCACCCTTCGCTCCGCTCAGGGTGACAGAGCCTGCCCTGAACGGAGTGAAGGGGTGACTTTGCTGTGATACCATCTGTTTGTGAAGTCTGTCACCTCCTTGGCCTAAATGAGGCCCGTGCTACGAATTTACTCCATGCAACCGCATGCTCTCCTCTAGAGCAGCGACGACCGCCTGAGCGAACGCCGGCTCGTTGATGTGGGCCTCAACCTCGACTACTTTGATTTCAGGGTTCAGGTGCTTTTTCAACTCTTCCGCCAGCACCCGGTCCACGTCCGGATCGTACAGTTTCCCCCCCTCTATGCTCAGCGAAGAAAAGCCCCTGGTCGGGATCAGAAACTTGACCCGCCGTGGATCTGGGTGTTGGTTGAGTTTGCCGGCGACCGCTTTGGCGATATTAGCCATTTCTTCCGCGCTGGTTCGGGCCTGCACGCGCAGGGCGTCTTGCACCAGGAGTTTCCGGTCCGCCAGTTTGCGAGAGACCCAGAGGGGGTCGCCTTTCTCTCGCCGCTCGATGGGACCGCAACTGATCATATCGAATCCGCACGGGGCCAGGATGTAGGGGATACCCCGCCGGCAGGCGGCTTCCAGCCGGTTGGGCCCGGCGGCGCGGTTGCCGCCCAACAGGTACTCGCTCAGGCCGGCCGGCACCAGGTCAATGAAGGCATCAAACAAGCCCTGGCCGACCAGATCCTCTGCGGCGCGATCCCCCAGACCGGTCGCATGGAAAGACACAATGTTATACTGTGCGCCGATCAGCTCTCGCACATAATGGGCGCCCTTGTCGCAAAAGCCAAGCTCGGTCATCGCCAGGGCCGGCCTGTCTTCTTTCTGCGGCGGCTCCACGTCTTCCACCATGCCACAGATCGCGCCGGCCCCGTTGATCATCAGGCTGCGCACCAGGGGATTCCAGCCCACCGTGTCCACGACGCTATGAATGACCGTGATGTCTCTCAGGCTGAAGTATTCGGCGAAGCGGTTGGCGTAGGCCGGCATGGCCGCCACGCTCGAAATCAACACTTTCGGCACGCCGAAAGGCAATGCCTTCATCGCGGTCAGCGACATAAACGTGCCGGTCATGCCGGCGACGCTGATGATGCCATGCAGCCGGCCAGTCCGATACAACTCCAACACCGTCTTCGCCAGACCGTCCGCCATGAGCGATGTCGCCTTATCGCGTTCTTTGGCTAACATGGCTCGGATGTTTTCGATCGCGGTTCCGCCGGCCTGGGCCACCTGCTCGCAGACGATGTCTGCCTGGAGGGAGGCCGGAATTCCGCCCGTGCCGATGCTCACGTCAATCAGTGTGACTGTGTGGCCGCGCCGCTCAATCCGCTCCTTGAGCAAGCGCAAGGCTTCTTCTCGCTCGTCCAACATGCCGACAACGGCGATGTCCATGATTATCCTCGTCCAGGTAACTGCTCAGCCTGTCATTCTGTCAACACATATCTCAAAAGTGATTCCGGGGGTGCGGCATTGCTAGACAACACTACAGCGGATTAGAGGAAGGAACGGATTTCAAGGTCTGAACAATCCGTTATTTCCTCTAATC
>JBBITV010000344.1:0-4613 GCA_037440585.1 Chloroflexota bacterium | reverse complement strand
GTTAACAACGTCCCTAGCAGGGACTCCTCACAAAAAGAGAGGCCGGGGCACCGCATCGCCCCGGCCTCTTAAATTTAGGTCAGGCCAGACAAAGTAGCCTGTCCCTTTTTCTCATTTCGCTGTTTACCGCGTGACCCAGCCCGCTGCGACACCGGCAGCAGACCCAAATTCGTCACTGTTAGCGGCTGGAGCTTGCGGCTGCTCCTCGCCACCCGCCAGATCGGTTCCAACGATGCAGTTTGCGCCGCACCCTGCCAAGGATCCATCTGGGGCCACATAGGTGGCAGTGGAATCACTGTCACCACCGAAGACCGCGTCACCCAGATTGTGCTTCGCTGCAACCACAAACGACGCACCAGCAGCATCAGTGCTGGCGATTAACGAAATTCTGTTCCCGGTCGCAATCTGCAGACCACGGGCTGTACCCCCGTTGTCGGTTGTGGAGATGATGTTCGGAGTCGCGGGAACCCCAGGCCCGATCACCACGGTTCCGCCACCGATCGTGCCGGTACCAGGAAGCGCGGCCCCCACGACCACGCGCCCCACCACGACCACCACGCGCCGTGCAGCAGTAACATTGCCAGCACGGTGCCGGCGAGCCAGGGCCACAGGCCGGCCGGGCGGCGGCTTGCCCATAGACCCGGCACCGCCGCGAGCATGATCGGCGCATAGATAAACAGGCTGCGCCCCGGCGCGAAGAGCATCCCCCACGCACCAACCCATGGGAAGACGCTGAATCCTTCGTCGCCGTAGCCACTATGGGCCGGGTTGCCAAAGCGTATCCAGTTGTAGAGCCCCACGACCAGCATCGCCGCCGCTATAGGCGCGGTGGCCGCCAACGCCCACCGCCAGCGCCGCGCGCCTCCGTACCCCAATGCCACCAGGAGCAGCACAGGCGCAGCTACGGCGGCGCTGGTTCTGACCAGCAACGCCAGCCCGATCCCGACCCCCGCCAGCACTGCGCCCGCTGGCCGCCGCCGGACTAACATGATCGCTACGCCCCAACAGGCCAGGGCAAAGCCCAACGCTGCCAGCGGCTCGCTGTAGAAGTTTTTGGCATAAACCCAGGCGGGGGTACAGAAAGCATAGATCAGGGCGACTGCCACGGCACGTCTGTCCGACGCGCCCAGCTCCAGCGCCGCCATCATCAAAGCAACGGTTCCTAGAGCTCCCACCAGTGGGTTGAGCAGCAACACCACGTCGATCAGTCCCAACTCGGGCAGCGCCAAACCGAGCATGTACAACGGTGCAGCCGCCAGGGACTGTCCCAGGCCGTATTTAGCGTAACGGGCACCGTCGCGACCAATTGCTGCTGCGTGGATGTATTGCAGGTTGTTGGCCTGGCTGACATCGAAACGGCCAAACTTGACCATGCTCTCCGTCACAGCGAACATGGTGCCCTCGTCAGCCAGAATGTCGAAGGCGCGGCTGTATGTCAGCGTGTAAGCGGCAAAGACGGCCGCGAACACGGCGAATGCCAGTGGCCAACGCCCATCACGTGAGGTGGATAAACATATGAGGGGGATTATAGGTCAGCTGAACCGTATTGGATTTAGCGCCGCATCGACTGGAAACAGTCGCGGCAGTAGACGGGCCGATCGCCGCGTGGCTGGAAAGGAACTGTCGTTTCTTTCCCGCATTGGTCGCAGACGGCGGGATACATTTGTCGTGGCCGTCCGCCGCCGCCCCCACGCCAGCCTGGGGTCTCGCCTGCACCTGGTCCGGGCCCTGTGCGTATGGCTGCGGGTCGGTTTGTGCTGCTGCCCTGGTTCTGACGCCTGGCGGCGCGGCAGGAAGGGCACCGGCTCGGTTGGTGTTGAAAGCCTTTCTCCTGATAGAACTCCTGTTCACCCGCAGTAAACAGGAATTCTTCCCCACAGTCTCGACATGTGAGGGTCTTGTCCGTGAACGGCATTCCGGCCTCCTTGGGGTACTTCCCCGAAAGAAAAGAAGAGGAAACAAACGGTGGTCATGATTTAGTCCCAAGGACAGGCCTGAGTTGACTTCACCCGCACACCGGCAGGCGACCCGATGACTCCGGGACACAGCTTGAGCCTAAACATGCGCCATTGTGCGTAGTATACACAAACACAGTAACCTGTCAAGTCTCTGCCCCATAGTTACTGTTTCTAGTCCGCCAGCCCGCTAACGTCCTCTGCCTTCACCGCCTGCGCTGCGCCTGTGGGCATGGGGCGATGGACCTCCGGCGCCGTCACAAAACGATTAACCAGCTCCAGGCTATTCACGACGTTCAACTGTTGGAACAGGAAGGCGAACTGGTTCTCCAGGGTCTCCCGAATCGGGGCGATGATATCCTCGCCCAGGCTCCACCACGCTTCCTTGAGCGGGCCGAAGCCCTTCTTGCGGGTCTTGTAATAGAACTGCTCGTCGGTATCGGTCGGCTTGCGCTCGTCGGCGGCGTACTCGTTCAGCCAGGCATAGACGCGCTCCCGGAACTCGGTAGGCAACGCCGGGTGGTCGTATATGATGTTCTGGAACCCGGTAGCCAGGTGGACTTCGCACGCGCCCGATTCGACGAATTTCCCGAAGGCGGACTCGGGGAGTGTCGAAGCGCCATGCTGGACAGCGCCCGCCATCCCGAATTCCTGGCGAGCAATGTCGGACAGGCGGCGCAGGACGTCAAAATCGATTTTGACCTGGGCCAGCGTCCCATCCGGCAGGACGACGCCGCCGTGGCTCGTCCCGGTCTGAATGCTGATCTTGCTCATCCCGGCATACGTCCCTCGCTTTGCCTACGCCTGGTTGAAGCCATTCGTGAAGGCCCGCAATTCCTCCTCGGTACTGTTCTTCCCGCCAACCTCGCCAATCTCCCCACCCAGAGAGATCGTGATCCCCTTGGGCTCGTGCGCACGCACGTAGGCTGCCAGCTCAGCCCCCACCTCAAAATTGTTCCGCTGCTGTTCAAACACCGTCGGCTGGCTCAGATCGACCAGGGTTGACGTGTCGATGTCGATGTTGTAGAACCCGGCCGCTATCGCCTCGACGATCAGGTCTTTGACCGCGCCGATTTCGGCAGTGGGCGCGGTCTGCCACTTCTTGAGGTTGACCTGGAAGTGATCGCCCTGAATGAAGACCGGACCGCGGAACCCTTCACGTATGGCTGCGGCCAGGACCATGGCCGTGTACTCCGCCGGGCGTTGGTTGGTGTAGCCAATCTCTGACCGCGCGATCTCGAAGATCATCGCGCCGACGTGGTGTTTCAGGGCCGCGCGGAACACCGCGCGAGCACTATCGTAGGTCAGGCCACGCAGGTTCATGGCCGGCACGGTCAGAGCTTGCCCCTTCGTTTCACTCAGAGCTTGCCCTGAACGGAGTGAAGGGGCAGGCTTTGAGCCTGTCGCAGGGTCCCCGTAGGCGCCGGCACCGCGCGCCACGTAGAAATCGTGGATCGAAGCCGGGCGGATGCCCAGGGCCTGGCCGATCTCCCAGATCAGCCAGCGCGCCGCCTCGGCTTCAGCAGAACTGGCGAACACCGCCCTGCGCACCAATTTGTCCATCGCCGGCCCGCGCAGTCGATGCTCGTCGACGACGGTTACCGCACCGTCCCTCGACTGCACGATACCTTGTAGGGAATGCACCAGGTTAGTTACCATTGGATCAGCTGGATCAGCCATTACTCACTCCTTGTCTTCGAAGTCTATCGTCATGCGTCCATCGGGATACTCCGTCGAACGAGCAAATATCGGCGGCGCATCGCGTGGCAATTCCAGTAGCCGGGGCAGCAACTCACGGAGGTCGGGCACTAATGGCAGGCTGGTCAGGCCTGCATTGAGCGAAGCGAGTATGTCACCCCGCGATACCCATACCAATTCACCCTCGTCCGACTGGACGACAGCCCGCGCCAGACTCTCTCCGATGAAAACGAACACCAGGACACCTTGTTCTTTACCGGGCTCGTCTACATGGAGCACCGCCCGCAGGTGCAAATTGGCCAGGTCCAGGCCCGTTTCCTCGCACACCTCACGGCGTGCTGCCTCGAGCACGCCTTCGCCCCGCTCCACGTGGCCGCCCACACCGTTATACAGGTTGGGATAGAGACGCCTGGTGGGGGCGCCCTTCAACAGTAGAATGTTGTCACCGTGGGTGATGAAAACCAGGGTGCGGGGGATAGTACTGTATCGGGTCACGGAGAGATTATACAACCGTTTATTTTACAAGAACAGCGCCTTCAAGGGCAATGTAAACCCCGGCACGACATCTTCCCCTTCAAGCGTATCCGTCTCGCGCAATAGACGCGCCGTGCCGTCGGGCTGGTAGATCGTCACCGTGCGTTGCCGAGGCCGCACGACCCATACCAATCGTGTGCCATGCGCAAGGTACTCCATCACCTTGTCCTGGACGTCGGCATCCTTTTCGCCAGGGGAGATGACCTCCACCGCCAGGTCCGGAGCACCTGGCACGTAGCCTTCGTGGTCCTCTGGCAGCACTCGTTCCTTGGACAGGAAGGAGACATCGGGAGCGCGCACCGTATCGGGCCGGCACTCCAGGCAAAAACCCGCCTCGACCATCGAGCGACCCAACTCGTGGGCATCCGTGAAATCACCCAGCTTGCCGCCCAAGCGCCGGGCGATGGTTGCGTGCGTAGGCCCGAC
>JBBITV010000343.1:0-4616 GCA_037440585.1 Chloroflexota bacterium | reverse complement strand
CTTGATGGATCTCTTCCACCGTCACCAGCTTCCCCGTCTTGCGTACCGAAGCCAGGATGGGCTCTTTGTCCAGGGGCGAGATGCAAACGGGATCGATGACTTCCACGGAGATGCCTTCCGCTGCTAATGCTTGAGCGACGGCCAGGCTGTGATGCAGCATCAGGTGGTGGGCAACGACGGTCACGTCGCTCCCTTCGCGGACGACGCGGGCTTTGGTGAGCGGTACGGTGTAATCCTCATCGGGCACCTCACCGGGCATCCCGAGCAATGCCTTGTGGGCGAAGAAGAACACCGGGTCGTCGCTACGGATAGCTGCCTTCATCAGCCCCTTGGCGGTGTAGGCATCGGATGCGGCGACAACGGTGAGTCCTGGGATGCTCTGGAAGACCGATTCGGTGCATTGTGAATGATTGTAGCCCAGGCCCATGCCGGCGCCGTCGAAGGTGTAAATGACCAGCGGCACCTTCCACTGGGTGCCGGTCATGTAATGCCAGCTCGCCACCTGGTTGGCGATCTGGTCCATGGCCACGAAGGCGAAATCGCTGAACATGATCTCGGCGCACGGTCGCATGCCGGTCAGCGCAGCGCCCAACGCCGTGCCCACGATGCCCGACTCGCAGATGGGGGTATTGCGGATGCGCTCGCGTCCGAAGTGATCCACCAGGCCAGCGGTCACGCCAAAGGGGCTGCGCTGTACGTCAATCCCCAGGATGAAGACCCGCTCGTCGCGGGCCATCTCTTCAGCGAAGGCTTCGCCCATGCCTTGTGCGTAGACAATCTGGCGGGTCATCGAGCCACCTCCCGTTCTACATAAACTCCGGTGTACATGTCCTCCACGGCGGGCAGCGGGCTGTCCAGTACGAATTGCATCGCCTCTTGCACTTCTCTCTCGACGCCGCTCTCCAGCTCTGCCAGCTCAACCTCATCCGCAATGCGTTCGGCTAGCAACCGGGCGCGGCATCGGGCAATAGGGTCGCGCTGCTTCCAGGCCGCGACTTCGTCTTGCGGCATATACGTACCGGGGTCGCCGGTGAAGTGCGGCCCAACGCGATACGTCTTGATCTCCAACATGCTGGGCCCCTGCCCGGCGCGGGCGCGCGCAACCGCCTCGGTCATGGCGTCGTAGACGGCGGCCACATCGTTGCCGTCTCTGACCATGATGGCGTTCATGTGGTAGCCGCGAGCCAGGTCGAGGGTGTCGTCCAGGTGGGTGACTTCCCGGTAGTGGTGTAGCTCGGTGTACTGGTTGTTGACGCAGGCGAAGATCACGGGTAGGTTCCACAACATGGCGATGTGCATGGCGGGGTGGAAGTCGGCCTGGCCCGCGGTGCATTCGCCGAAGTAGACGCAGGACACCTGGTCGGTGCCGCGCAGCCTGGCGGACAGCCCGGCGCCTACAGCCACTGGAAAGTCGGAGCCCAGGCTACCTACGAGGCCGACGATGCCGTGAGCCGCGCTGGAAATGTGGACACCGCCCTTGCCTCGGGCGCTCCCCGTGGCCTTGCCGGCGAACTCAGCCACGATGCTGGCGGGCGACATCCCCTTGCCAATGAACTCGGGCCAGCCGCGGTGGGTGGGGAACAGGTAGTCGTCGGAGCGCAGCGCGGCTCCCACCCCTACGCCCGCCGCCTCCTGTCCGGTGGACCAGTGGCCCATGCCGCGAATCTTGCCCTCTTTGAAGAGACCGTCTACGGTCTCCTCGGTCCGGCGCGTCAGCAGCATCAGGCGATACAGACGGACGAGCTCTTCGTTGGTTGGTTGCATCGGATGTCCTCCTTTCCGGGTTGGTCAGGCTTTCAGGAAATCGGCCACTAACCGTTGAAACTGCCGGTAGTCACGCTCGAAGAAGGGGACGTGGCCAGCGTCAGGCAACAGGTGGAAGGACTTGACGGGGCTGGAGACGCACTCAAGGAATGCCCGGCTGTCCGCTTCCGTGGCGAAAATCTCGTGGGCCCCATTGACGACCAACACGGGCGCGGTAATCCGGGCCGGATCTTTTACCAGGGGCAGGGACGCCGCGCTTAACAACGGGCCGTTGGGGATATTGTACGCGAACGTAGCCAGGTTCCAGTCGACGATCTTCGCTGTGGCGCGGGGAAGGCTGGCCCGCAATAGATCAGGCGCGGGTGGAATGTATCCGTTGGGCGCCATAGCCAGAGCTTGCATGGTCTCGGGTGTCAGCATTTGCATGGCGATGGGATTCAGGGCTGCGTAGAAGAAGCCAGTCAATACAACCTTGTCCACCAGCGCTGGCGCTCGCTCCGCCGCCATGGCTGCAATGAATGAACCGAAGCTGACACCCAGGAGGGAAACCCGCTCGCAGCCGACCATTTGCCGGATGGTCTCCATGATCGTGAGGGTATCCGACAAGCACTGCTCAGCCGTAACCGTCGAGCCGTCGGCGGGTTTGGTGCTCTGGCCGAAGCCCCGGAAGTCGACTCCGAAAGCCCGGTAGCCTTGCCGCGCCAGGAAGTCCAGCACCGAATAGTTGTCGATGGGACAGTCAAAAGTACGGTGATCCACGCCCGCGCCCGGCAGGCATAGAATCGCCTTGCCGGGCGGCGCGTCCCCGTCTGCCGGGATGAACTTTTCCAGCAGAAACAGGGTGACCCCTGGCTCGACTTCTACGTGATGTATGTTGCTCTGAATCTGCATGTTTCTGCCACCTTTCTTGTTCGATAGCTTGGGCGTGTTTGCAAATCCCATGTGGGATGGCCTTTCTCGGCTGCCACCGCTTTGCAAACACACGGTACGATATTAAGTCTGGATCAACGCTCGACGCGCAACAACAAGGGCGACGTGACCTTCGGGCCAGGCTCGTCGAGAACGATGCGCATCGCGACGCGCAGGGCTCAGTAGCGAATAGCCTCTGGCTTTACGCCAGCCTGATCGATCCGCATCCGGTAGTAATCGCTAGAGTGATACAGGTAGGCCAGTTGCCGGCGTAGGCGCTCAATCTGGAGGGTGCGGAGTGCTTCACCGCTGAACAATTCTTGCGAGGGATTCCAAAGGTCTGCCGGAGGCATGGGAGCGTTTCCTCCTGGCGTTATCTAGCGAGCGTTCGATAGATAGCTGATAGTATAGCCAAAACCAGGGGGTGTCAAGATCCAGATGGCTAAGAATTCGATACTTTTGGGTCAATTGAGCAGGGGTGCGACTATGAACTTTGCGACGTGTGAAAGCGCTGGCGGAGGATATCGGCAGCCCATTGGGCGTCGGCTTCGGACAGAGCGGGGACGGGCGGCTGGGTGTAGTCGACCCGCAGATCATAACTGGCTTCGTCGTACAGCTCGTCGAGCAGCGGTTTCAAATCGACGACTGGTTCTTCGTCGCCTTTTTGCAGGGGAAGGGGGAAACAGGGGATCGGATCACGCACACGGTCTTCTGCTTTCCGACTTCTCTTTCACGAAGTGGTGTTGGGTGATTGCGTGGTAATCCCGCCCGTCGTGGTCGCAGGGATCGACATGGACTAAGACGTTGGTCAGCCGGGGGATCTGGTGTAGTAACTGGTGGCGTACCTCTTCCGCGATCTGGTGCCCCTGGGCCACCGTCAGCCCCGGATCGACGTTGATGTGGAGTTCAATGTACACCTGGTGACCCACCCAACGCGCCCGCACGTTGTGGAATTGTTCGACGCCTGGCACGCCAGCGGTGATTTGCTCGATCTGATCCACGGTCTCTGGCTCGATGGCGTCCATCAAACGGCCTAGAATGCTCCGCCCCACGTCCCACACGATGCCCAGGATGGCGAGGGTGATCACGAACCCGGCCAGTGGGTCGGCCAGGGGAAAGCCTAGCCACACCCCAACCAGGCCCGCGACCGCTGCCAACGAGGTTAGGCCGACGATCCGCCCGTGTTGTCCATAGGCGACCAGGGCGGCGCTGCCGATTTCTTTGCCGACCCGAATACGGTATTGGGCGACGCGCTCGTTGCCGAGAAAGCCCACTACACCTGCCAGGATGCCCCAACCCAGGTGGATAGGCACCGCGCCGCTGATCATCTTCTGGTAGGACTCATAGGCCGCAATCGCTGCCGTGCCAGCAACAACCAGCAAGATGATCACGCCGGCCACGTCTTCCGCCCGGTTGTAGCCGTAGGTGAAACGGCGGTTGCCCTGCCGCCGCGCCAGGGCGAAGGCGATCCACAGGGGCACTGCGGTGAACATGTCGGCGAAGTTGTGCAGCATGTCTGCCAGGAGGCCGGCGCTGCCGCCAATCCAGACAACGACTGCCTCGAAAGCTGCGGTGAGACCGAGAATGACCAGCGAAGCCTTGAGGACGCGGATGCCTTTTTCAGAGGCGAACAGCTCTGGGTCGATTTGCGCGTGGCTGTGCCCATGACCGGTGTCTGTGTGGCCGGGTTTGTGCTCGTGGTAATGGTCATCGCCGTGATCGTGGGGATGTTCGCCTGGGTGTGCGTGCTCGTCGCTTACCGGTGTGTTCGTCGCCATCTCGCCTCTCTTCTTTCATCTTTCACCCGCTTGATACTCAGATTTTAGAGCAATTTGGGGACTGAGACAAGTCACGTTAGCCCTTAGCGTGTGCTCAGGGGCAGATAGGTGTGATAGGGCCCGCCGAGCCCCCGGCCACATAGCTGGAGGGAGACATCGTCGACG
>JBBITV010000342.1:0-4625 GCA_037440585.1 Chloroflexota bacterium | reverse complement strand
AAATAGCACTACCCGCGTCGCGAAGGTGCCTGCTGAAGCTCTGCCTATGCCCATGATCCTGAAATACGGCGCGGGAGATCAGCCCTGACCTACCCCACGGTAGACAAACCCGGATGCGCGGGCGGATTCCGGCATCACCACGTTACGCCCGTCGACTATGGCCCTGGTTCTTAGAAGCGGGTGCCAGTGTGCGAGATCAATTGTCTTGTATGCATCGTGGGCGACCATGATGACGGCGCAATCTGATCCGCAGATGACTTCGTCGAGACTCCCGTCGTACGCGCGCACGTATGGATCATGCACTACCACCTCGGCGCCCAACTCACGCAGTCGCGCTACTACGATTGCGCTCGGCGCATTCCGCGTGTCGTCAGAGTTTTCCAGGTAGGCGTAGCCCAGGACGGCGACTTTCGCCCCGGCAATCTCGCGGCCTGTCTCCTGCAGCGCATCCGCCACCAGGTCCACGACGTGCAGCGGCATCGCGTCGTTGATGCTGCGGGCTACCGGGACCAGACGAGGCTGGAAGCCATCGCCAGCCCTAGAGATGAGTAACCAGGAGTCTTTTGGAACCCAGTGACCACCTACCCCTGCTCCCGGCATGAGCATCTGTCGCCCCGGCGATTTGTTCACCAGCCCGCGCACCTGATAGACGTCGGCGCCCACCGCTTCGCAAAGCAGCGCCACCTCGTTGGCGAAGGCAATCTGCACGTCGCGATAGGCATTCTCGGCTGTTTTGACGATTTCAGCAGTCAGGCAATCCGTCACGTCCAGGTCTGCCTGCACGACATGGCGGTACAGCCGCACGGCCAGATCCGCTGCAATCGGCGTCATCCCGCCCACGACCCGGCTAACATGCTGCAGATTCGCCAGCAGGCGGCCAGGCATCACTCGCTCAGGGCAATGCACCAGGTGCACGTCCCGGGTCACGCTCAGACCCGAGGCCGATTCCAGCAGCGGCGCGACGACATCAAGCATCGTGCGTGGCGCCAGGGTAGACTCGACGATGACTAGCGTACCCGGTTGCAGGTGCGGCCCCAGCGCAGTGACCGCGCTGCGCAGGGCGGCATACTGGGGCCGGTGCGTCGCCGGGTCAACGGGAGTCTCGACTGCAATCAGAATAACGTCCGCCTCACGGCAGACCATGTAGTCTGCCGTCGCAGCCAGCCGGCCCTGGCCGACGACCTCTGCCAGCAGTTCCGCTAACCCCGGCTCACGGCCCTCAATAGGGCAGATGCCTAGATTGATCTTCTCGACCTTTTCTCGGACGAGGTCAATCCCTGTTACCCGGAAGCCGGCCCGGGCGAAGGCCGAGGCCACCGGGATACCGACAAATCCGAGGCCGATGACGACGATGTGGGCTTGCTTGTTTCGAATGGTGGCTGCCAGGTCCCGCATGTACTTTCCTCACACCAGAATATCCTGCATGATTATCTTATGCTCGCGCCCGGCTTCGACTACCAGACGCGCCAGGCGTAGAGCGCGCAACCCATCTTCGCCGGTGACGGCTGGCTCGCCATCCCGGGCGACGGCGTCCACAAAAGCCTCCAGTTCGGCCCGCAACGGCTCCTTCTTCTCGACCCGCAGACGGATCATGCGCCCCTCTTCCACCCCACGCAGGATGTTCAGGGTGTCCCATCCGTGGGCAGCCGTTTCATTCTCGTAGAAATATAGCTCCTGAGTCAGATAATTGACCAGGAACATTCCGCGCTCGCCAGTGACGGAGAGTTCACGCACCTTGGTTGGCGTCAGCCAGTTGACGTCCAGCACGCCCACGGTGCCATCCGCGAAGCGTAGCAGACCGGAGAGCAGGTCTTCGTGCTCGGTGTGCACCCGTCGCTCGGTTTCAGCATAAATGCGCGTTACCTCCGTACCGGTGAGGTACCACATAATGTCCAGGTCGTGCGACGCCAGATCAATCACCACGCCCACGTCCCGCACCCGGGCCGGAAAGGGGCCCAGGCGCCGGGCATGGATCTGGAAGACTCGCCCCAGCTCACCTTGCGCCAGGCGGCGCTTGAGCTCGAGAACGGCCGGGTTGAACCGCTCCACGTGGCCGACGGCCAGTTTCACCCCGCGTGCGTGGGCCCGTGCGATCATCTCGGCGCCTTCTTCCTCCGTCGAGGCGATGGGTTTTTCGACCAGGACGTGGACCCCGTGGTCAATAGCTGCAAGCGCCACTTCGTGGTGCAACCGCGTCGGCACGGCGACGGAGACCAGGTCCGGTGCCTCGCGTTCCAACAACTCCCGGAAGCTGGCGTAGGCGGCGGTATGGTAGCGGCGGGCGACCTCCTGAGCTGTCTGCCTGCTCGGATCGGCCACGCCGACCAGGGTTACACCGGGCAAGTCGTTGTAGATGCGGGCGTGCTGCTTGCCCATCGCGCCCACGCCAATGACGGCCGCTCGAACAGATTCGCCGTTCCTCATGGCTCTATCAGTTCCCGTGCAATTGTTAGCCGTTCCCTCGCTCGATGTCTTCGATGCGCGCCACGATCATGTCTAGCGCCACCACGTTGAAACCACCTTCCGGGATGATAATGTCGGCATAACGCTTGCTAGGTTCCACAAACTCCAGGTGCATGGGCCGGACGGTCTCAAGATACTGGCCGATGACCGAGTCGATGGAGCGTCCGCGTTCGACCAGGTCACGACGCAAGCGGCGGATGAAGCGGATGTCGGCGTCGGTGTCTACGTAGACCTTGATATCGAGCAAGTCACGCACCACTTTCTCGGCCAGGATCAGAATGCCTTCGACCAGGATAACCGGTTTAGGGTCCAGGTGGCGGGTCTGGGGCAGGCGCGTGTAGGTGGTGAAATCATAGCGCGGAACCTCAACGGCCCGGCCCTGGCACAATTGCCGGATGTGCTCGACCAGTAGCTCAGTTTCCAGGGCGTCCGGGTGGTCGAAATTTAGTCTGGCGCGTTCCCCTAGTGGCAGATGGCTCAGATCGCGGTAGTAGGCGTCCTGCTCCAGGTGCGCGATCCGCTCTGGGCCAACCCGGGAAAGAATCGTCTGGGCGACGGTGGTCTTGCCCGAGCCGGTGCCTCCGGCTACCCCGATGGTGACGGGGCGACGTTCATGGGTCATCGTGCAAAATCAGAGTGAAGGATCTTGGATTGAGACAAAGATCAACTTTCATTTGTCCAGCCCCCTCACACCGAATTATACATCGGGATTCCCCAGGAGAAAAGCTGGCTCGGCCCGCCCTGGGAGGTCAACTCCTCTGGCTCGTCGGGAGTGTTCGCAACGGCTGCCCCAGCAGCGCCGACCGGAGGGCTTCGTGATCGCTCCAGGGATACTCGACCGTGCCGAAGCACATGGATTGTTCGTGGCCTTTGCCACAGGTCATGACCACGTCGCCGGGCTGGGCCAGGCGGCAGGCGAGGTAGATTGCCTCGCCTCGATCCGGGACGCGGAACAGATCTACTCCCTCTTGCTTGCCCTCGGCCAGCGCCGCGACCGCGCTCTCAGCAATGATCGCGTCCAGATCCTCAGTGCGTGGATCCTCGGCGGTCACGACAACGCTGTCCGCCAACTGGCCGGCGATGGTGCCCATGAGTCTACGTTTTTCACGGTCACGCAGCCCGGCACACCCGAAGACGACGATCACGTGACCTGCCGTCAACTCGCGGACAGTCTCCAGGGCACGTTGCAGTGAGTGCGGCGTGTGGGCGAAATCGACCAGGGCAATGAAGTCCTGGCCCATGTCCACCAGGTCCATCCGGCCCACGATGCCCCGCATCGCCGCCACTCCCGCCTGCATTGCTTCGATTGGCACACCTTCTGAAAATCCAACGGCAATAGCCGCCAGAATATTATGGACGTTGTAGCGACCGATAAGCGGCGAGTTTATCTCGAATCCGCCTCCAGGGACGACAGCGGTGAAACGGAGGCCGGCCGGGCTATGCTGGATGTCCCGCGCTGACACGTGACCGGGGTGTGTCACGCCGTAGACTACCTGGTGGTCAGCCGAGAGGGGCAAAAGGTAAGCGAAGGAGCTGTCGTCGGCGTTGAGGACCGCCACCTTGTCGACGCCGGGCTTGCGATACTCGTGTGTGAGACGCCGGAAGAGGCTGGCCTTAGCCTGCTGGTAGGCTTCCAGCGAGCCGTGGTAATCCAGGTGCTCGTGGGTGATGTTGGTCACCACGGCCATGTCAAACTCGCAAGCATTGACACGCCCCTGGGCCAGACCGTGGGATGTCACTTCCAGCACGGCATATTCGCAGTTTGCCTCAACCATCATTGCCAGGTAGTGCTGCACGTCCGGCGCCTCGGGGGTAGTGGTATGGAAGCCGGTATCCAGTTCCTGGCCCCCGATCTGAGCGCTGACCGTGCTGACCATGCCGGTACGGTGCCCGGCAGCTTCCAGGATCGAGCGGATCAGACTACTCGTAGTCGTCTTGCCGTCCGTGCCGGTCACCCCGATGACTTTGAGTTTGCGGGCGGGAAAGTCATAGTAGGCAGCAGCCAGACGGGGGAGTACCGCCCGGCTATCCGGTACAATCGCCATCGATAGGGGAGGTCTACCCCCCCCTTCCCCCCCCGGCAAGGGGGGGGCCAGGGGGGGGTGGGCCTTAATCCAATACGGCAATTAATAAGCGACCAAAGCCACCCCACCCCCCCCAAA
>JBBITV010000341.1:0-4634 GCA_037440585.1 Chloroflexota bacterium | reverse complement strand
GAGAGCGATTAAACCACCTGGATTTCACCCCCCACGCCCTTCTGGACGATCATGCCTATCTTCTGACAGGCGGGCAGGCGCTGGATCTGGCATGTGGCGTGGGCCGGGACGCATTGTTCCTGGCAGGCTGTGGTTACCGGGTCGATGCGGTCGATCTGAGCGGGGTGGCGCTGGACCTGGCGCGGGCTGAGGCGGAACGGCGCCATCTCTCGATCCAGTTCGTGCAAGCTGATCTGGACAATTATACCATTGCGCCAGAAACCTACGATCTAATCATCGAGTTCTACTTTCTCGACCGGAGACTTGTGCCACAGATACGCGCGGGTCTGAAACCGGGCGGGCTGGTATTCTTCGAAACCTACAATATCCGGCGGCTCGAGGTTGATTCGGAGATCGACCTTGCGTACCTTTTGAAATTACGTGAGGCAATCGAGCTTTTTACAGGATTTGACATCTTGCTGGTCAACGATGACGCAGGCCAGCGGCACGACGTTTCACAACTCATCGCGCGGAAAGCGTAACCTGCGAAGATCGGGGAAAAGCAAAGCGGGAGCCTGCCCTTCAAGAGCACACTCCCGTGAAACGAGGACACGAAAAAGCCAGGTCTAGTTCGACTTACAGAAGCGATACCCCAGATCGCGCTCGGCGACAATGTAGCGGGGCTGGCTGGGATTGGGTTCGATCTTTTGTTGGAGGCGCCAGATGTGCAATTTGACGGTTGCCAGTTGATCGAGATAGCCAGCGCCCCATACGGCATCCCGGATTTGCTCCGGCGTGAGTGGGCGGTTGGGGTTTTGAGCCAGGTAGATCAGCAGCCGGGCCTCAGTAGAGGTCAGATCAGCCCGTTCCCCGTCTATCGTGACCTCCTCGCTTGCCCGGTCAATCACCAGCCGGCCGTCCGAAAAAACGATGTCGCTGGGTTGGGGCTGGCCTGTACGGCTGCGTTGAAGGAGCAGTTCGACCCGTGTAGCCAGCTCCTTAAAGGCGAAGGGCTTGACGACGTAGTCGTCGGCGCCTTGTTCCAGCCCGGCGACGCGGTCTGTCATTTGTGCGCGGGCGGTCAGCATGATCACCGGCCCGGTCCAACTCTCGCGTAACCGGCGGCAGGTTTCCAGGCCATCCATCTTCGGCATCATTACGTCGAGAATGACGAGATCGGGATGTTCTTCCTGGAATACTTGAAGGCCCTGCAGGCCATCTGAAGCGGTGACGACCTGGTAGCCGGCTGCCTTGAAACCCATGACCATAGCCTGGACAAGGGTGCGGTCGTCGTCGATGATGAGGAGTTTTGCCTTCCCAGACATGGTGTTCCTCCCGGGTGAGTTGCCTAGTTTGATATACTTAACGAGTCAAAGCCGATTTCGGCACGGTCATTAACCCCCAAAATCTATCTTTTCTGGCCGTAGGGTGCAACGAGGGAAGAGTCGTTTTGCCTTTACTGCCAACCAGTGGTACAATAAGTGCCCATGGCGCAGGACAACAAGGCGGCGCCTTCTAGATCGGAGCGAAGATGAGCCGCGTTTACGTGGCCCTGGACCTGGAGACCACTGGCCTTAGCCCAGAGCGAGATGCCATTATCGAGATCGGCGCAGTCAGATTCAAAGGTGACCAGGTCCTCGACACCTGGTGCTCTCTCGTCAACCCCGGGCGGTCACTGCCCTATCGAATTCAGCATCTCACCGGCATCACGCAGGCCCAACTGAACTCCGCACCCTCGCTATCTGAAATCCGCGCGCCCCTCGTCCGCCTGGTGGGCGATGCCCCCGTCGTCGGACATAACATTCCCTTTGACCTGGGCTTCCTGCGCCGTCACGGGCTGCTGACGGCCAACCCGGCCGTCGATACCTTCGAGCTGGCCAGCATTCTCGTGCCGTATGCCGCCCGCTACTCCCTGGGTACCCTCGCCGAACACCTGGGCATCAATTTCCCGACTCGCCATCGCGCCCTGGACGACGCCCGCGCGACCATGAACCTGTTTCTGGCCCTCCTTGACCGCGCCGCCAACCTGGATCTCAAGACTATTCAAGAGATTAACCGGCTGGCGGCTCACACTGACTGGCCCCTGAAGACCGTCTTCCGCGACATCGAACGCGACCGCAGCCGCACGTTCTACACTGGCTCTATCGGCCAGCAACTATGGGCCAAGGGCGGTCTCGAAGACGGCGGCATCAGCCTGCTGCTTAACCAGGGTGACAAGGTTGAGCCGCTGCGCCCCTTGTCCCGGCCTGAACCCGTGGACGCCAACGCCCTGGTAGCCATGCTGGAAACCGGCGGGCTCCTGGCCCGCGCTTTTCCCGGCTACGAGTACCGGCCCCAGCAGGTCGAGATGCTGCGCGCCGTGGTCCAGGCGTTTAACCACGGCGCGCACTTGCTCGTCGAGGCCGGCACCGGTACCGGCAAGAGTATCGCTTACCTGTTGCCCGCCGTGCACTACGCTGCTGCCAATAACCGGCGGGTCGTGATCTCTACCAATACCATCAACTTACAAGACCAGCTCTTCGCCAAGGATCTGCCTGATCTCAAGAAGATTCTGCCTTTGGACTTCCGCGTAGCCCTCCTTAAGGGCCGCTCCAACTATCTGTGCCGCCGCCGGCTCGAAGCTATGCGCCACCGGACTGACCTCAACGTCGACGAGGTCCGGGTCCTGGCCAAAGTTCTGGCCTGGCTGCCGACGACGACGAGTGGCGATGTCGCCGAGTTAAACCTCATGCAGCAAGAGCAGAGCGTCTGGGCCAGGCTTGCCGGCGACCCGGAGACGTGCCAGCCGGAAACCTGTGCCCATGCCGATCACTGTTTTTTCTACCGCGCCCACGACCGTGCCGCAGCCGCCCACGTGGTCGTCGTCAATCACGCCTTACTCCTCTCCGACCTGGCCCTCGACGGCCGGGCTCTCCCGGAGTACCAGCACCTGATCGTCGATGAAGCCCATCACCTCGAGGCTCGCGCCACAGAACAGATGGGATTTGACGTGGACCAGGCACAGTTAGCTGGCTTGTTCAACGCCCTAAGCCATCCGCAGCGCCTGGACCAGCCAGGTGGATTCCTGGCTGAGATCGCCGGTGCCGTGCGCAGGCACAAGGTGCCTGAGCCGGCCCGTCGTGAAGTCGAAAAGATGATCGACGCACTCTGCGACGCGGTCGACCGGGCGCAACGCCAGCTCCACAACCTCTTCAATGTCCTGAGCCGCTGCCTGGACGAGCTGATCGAGCGACGCGGCCAACCCTCGACCTACGATCTCCAGGTCCGGTTGACGCCCGGCCTGCGGGCGCAACCAGCCTGGAGCAACGTCGAAATCGCCTGGACCGATTTTAGCCTGCCCCTGGACGAAGTGTACGGCGGCCTGGATCGCCTCTACAAACGCCTCTCCGACATCGACACGACGGTTTTGGCAAACCTCGATGCGTGGTTAGTCGAGCTGGCTGGCTACCGGCGACGGGTGGGCGAGTTAATTGTGCACCTTAACGCGATTCTCTGCGAGCCGGCTGCCGACAGCATCTACTGGGTCAGCGTCGATGCCCGCGATGAGACCATTAGTCTGCACGCCGCTCCGTTACACGTCGGACCTGTGCTCGAAAGTAAGCTATTCAGCCAGAAAGAATGCGTCGTCCTGACCTCAGCGACCCTGCGCGCTGGCGACGGTTTTGACTTTGTTAAGGAGCGCCTCGGACTTTGGGACGTCCGCGAGCACGCCGTTGGCTCGCCCTTTGACTATACTCGCTCAACCCTCCTCTATCTCCCGACCGACATCCCGGAACCTGGCGAGGCTTATTATCAGAAGACGCTCGAACGAGCGCTGATCGAGCTGTGTACGGCGACGCGCGGACGGACCCTGGTGCTGTTCACTTCCCATAGCCAGCTCCAGACAACCTATAAGGCCATCAGCCGGCCGCTGGGCGAGGCCGGAATCGCCGTGCTCGGCCAGGGCTTAGATGGCTCGCGCAGCCAACTGCTGGAGACGTTCAAGACAGATGGTGGCTCGGTGTTGCTGGGCACGCGCAGCTTCTGGGAAGGGATCGACGTGGTGGGCGAGGCGCTGAGCTGCCTGGTCATCGCCCGCCTGCCCTTCGACGTGCCCAACGACCCCATCTTTGCCGCGCGCTCCGAGCACTTCGATGAGCCTTTCAGCCAGTTTGCCATCCCCCAGGCGATCCTGCGTTTTCGCCAGGGATTCGGACGCCTTATCCGTAGCCAGACCGATCGTGGCGTAGTGACCGTTCTGGATCGGCGGGTGATGACCAAGAGCTATGGCCGGCTATTCCTGGAAGCCCTGCCGCCGTGCACGATGCGACGCGGCGTAATCGGCGACCTGCCGGCGGCGGCGGCGCAATGGCTTGCGAATAGCCGCCAGCCATCAGCCGTCAGCGGTCAGTAGGGCAGCTTGCAGCCTGCCTCCGCTTTTGACATTTGGGATGGTGTCGGTCTATAATGGCAATCAAGATCCATCAGGAGGCACGTTCTCATTATGATCGGCGTTGAGGATCTTCGCAAGGGGGTTACGTTCGAGCAAGATGGAGACATATTCCGCGTTCTCGACTACCAGCACATCAAGATGGGGCGGGGAGGCGCGACTATTCGGACCAAGTTACGCAACCTGCGCACGGGCGCCACGGTTGAGCGGACAGATCGGAAGAGCA
>JBBITV010000340.1:2419-4652 GCA_037440585.1 Chloroflexota bacterium | reverse complement strand
GGCTCAACTACCACCACCGCCGCCACCTTCGGCTTCTCCCCAGCAGGCGCAGTCCTGGGCGTGGGCGAAGTTATTACCCTCACCGTAGAGGTGGCTGGCGTCCAAGACCTGGGTGGATTCCAGTTTGACCTCAACTACGACCCATCAGTTGTCAAAATCGAAGGCATGGGGCTTGGCAACTTCCTCGGCAGTACGGGCCGGAATCCCGGCCTGCTCGGCCCCCAGATCGACCATGCGAGCGGCAAGGCGATTATGGGCGGTTACAGCTATGCGCCGCCGAAAACGCCTGGCGCTCGTGGAACCGGCGCGGTCGCCTGGGTCCGGCTGCGCAAGGTTGGCGCTGGCACCAGCCAGCTCACTCTCAACCAGACGATGCTGGTCAACACACAGGCCCAACTACAGCCCTCGTCCGGCACGACGGGCCTGGTCGCACCTCGCATCGCTCAGGTGCACCTGCCCCTGATCCTGAAGAGCTTCTCGCCTTAGCGTCTGGCCCAAGGAATCTCCCGCGCGGTTCAAGGGCCACCGGGCGTTTTACATCCATTTTACATCCTTACTATCCACACTGCAACAAGGAGGAAGCGTCCGTGAAGCATAGTGTAATCCGAGGCCTGGGGATCCTGATAGGGGTCATGATATTGGCGGGCCCAGTGCAGGCAGCGACGACCACCCTGCGCGTTGTGTCTCCAGAATCCCCCGTCAGCGCCGGGACAACCTTTACTGTCGACATCGCCATCTCCGAAGCGTCCAACCTGGGCAGCTTCCAGTTTGTTTTCAGCTACAATGCGACGATCCTGAAGTTTGAGAAGATTACCCTGGGGAGCTTCCTGGGGAGCACCGACCGGGTCGCCAACCCGCTCGGCCCGAAAATTGACGAAGCAGCCGGGCGCGTCACTTTCGGTGCGTTCACGCTGGGCCAGGGTCGCGGGCCGAGCGGCGCCGGCACGCTGGCCACCGTCACCCTGCGCGCTTTGGGCGCCGGCACCTCGGTTCTGGCACTGCGCGACGCCCAACTCACCGACATCTCCGGGACACTACAACCCGTCAACACGGAAAGCGGCCAGGTAACCGTGGCGGGCAGCCCGGCCGCGCTGCCACCCGCAGCAGCCATCCCAGCACCGACTCAGGCTGCCCTGGGCGCGCCCGTTACTGGCCCGACCTCACCCGCACCACGCGCAGCAGCTCAAGACGATCAATCCGGGCTATTTCTTATCGTAAGTGTTGGCGCTTTGCTTGCCCTGGCTGTGATCGCGCTCATCGTCCTGGCGCGACGTTCTCAGCCAGGTACATGATCAACACAAGGTCAGACAAAGGTGTCTGATCTCAGCTCATTCTCATGGACAACGATATCCCCATTGCCCTGCCACCGGTCCAATGTCAGACACATCCACCACCTCGTTGTCGTCCAGATCGTAGAGCGGGTCGTAACGTGGGTCTCCTGGAACCGCCTCCCAGCGTGAAGTGATCGCCTGGACATCGGCAATGTCCACGCCTCCATCACTGTCCATATCATTCCGGGTGCAGGTACCTCCTTCCCCCAGGGCGAAATCGGTCAGGTGGTCTAGCACGACGGTCAGGCGGTTCTGAGCGGTGTCCAAAGCACAGCCGGTGCAGGGGAGCACCCGGATCCACTGGACGCCGTTCCAGTAGACCAGATTCAGGCCGGTCTCCTGCGAGATGCCAGCAGTCTGCCAGTCGGTGTCGCTGTAGCTTAGAGTCAGGGTGAAAGGTAGGCTGAAGTCTGTAATGGGCTGGCTCTGGGCGTTTTGGGTATCCAACCCGAAGGCGTGACCTGCGAAGGTGAAGTTGGCACCGTTGTGCATGGGGTTGTCGAACCCGGTGTAGGTCAGGGTAATGGTCTCGGTGACCGCGCCGGGCGGGAAAACCGCGCTCACGGCGCCATCGGTCGAGGTCAGGGTGCCGCCGGACTCCGGGCTGACAATCACTGAAGTCGCCGCCGGGGGCGGCGGCACCGGCGGCGTCTGGGCCACAGTCGGCGTGGGCGGGGGGGTGCCGGTCCAGGTGGCGGTTGGCGTCGGTGTGGAGGTGGGGGTCCTGGTCGGAGTGGGCGTTCGCGATGCCGTCGGCGTAGGCGACGGGGTAGGTGTCACCGCAGCCGGGTAAATGGCGCGGATGCCATCCTCGTCCTCAGGTGCCAGCGAGCGCCGGCTGGTCTCGCCGTTGCTTGTCCAGCCGTACATCGTCTTGGCCGAATCAGCCCCACCGTACAAGT